>DAOMZC010000255.1:0-7923 GCA_035437965.1 Pseudomonadota bacterium | reverse complement strand
ACTGCCTGGGCGCCCCGCTCGCCCGGCTGGAGGGACGGATCGCGCTGCGCGCTCTGCTGCGGCGCTTTCCCGCGCTGCAGCCGGTCAGCGCGCCGGCAGAGCTCAAGTGGGTCCGCAGCTACTTCTTGCGCGGCGTCACCAGCCTGCCGGTGCGCTTCTGAGGTTGGACTTATTCGATGATGGCGCAGCTGCAAAGGGGTGCTCTTTTTGCCAACCGCTTCGAGATCGATCGTGCCGCGGGCGCGGGCGGCATGGGAGTGGTCTACCGGGCGCGCGACTGTCTGTCCGAGCAGATCGTCGCGCTCAAGGTCTTGAACTCGCCGAGCTCCGATCATCAGGAGGTCGACCGCTTCAGTCGCGAGGTCCAGATCCTCTCCGAGCTGCGCCACCCCGGCATCGTGGCCTACGTCTGCCACGGCCAGAGCGCCTCCGGACAGAGCTACCTCGCCATGGAGTGGCTCGACGGCGAAGACCTCAGCCAGCGGCTCAAGCGGGGGCCGCTGTCGCTGCCGGATTCCTGTCTGCTCATAAGTCGCGTTGCCGCCGCGCTCGCGCTCGCGCATGAGCGCGGCATCGTTCATCGCGACCGATCAGATAAACCCAAAATCTGTTCCTAAGTAGCCACATGTCCCTGCTTCCTAGGAGTGCAGGCGACGCATCCCTACCCCTCCTACCCTGCCGCCTATAGCTCCACCCAGCAGAGCAAAGTACAGAACGGTGCGGCTCTGCTACAGGTTGCAAATTTCAAGTTTCATTTTTTGACTTCTGTAACTAGAGCGCCTACGCTCGTTGGTACCAGCAAGAGCTAGGAGGGAGCCAAAATGTCTGAAATTACCCTCGGGGGCCGGTTCACGTTCCCCGGTACGTCATTGACCGTTCAGCGGATAGGCTACGGCGCGATGCAGCTGGCCGGACCCGGAGTGTGGGGACCGCCCAAAAATCCCGAAGGCGCCGTAGCGGTCCTCCGCGAGGCCGTCGCGGCCGGCGTCAACCACATCGACACCTCGGACTTCTACGGCCCGCACGTCACCAACCAGATTATCCGGCAGGCCCTGCACCCCTATCCCAAGGGGCTGGTGATCGTCACCAAGCTCGGAGCCCGTCGCCCGCCTGACAAGTCGTGGCAGCCGGCCATCTCGCCCAAAGACCTGACCGCGGGCGTTCACGACAACCTCCGCAACCTCGGCCTGGACGCGCTCGACATAGTCAACTATCGCGCGATGGGAGCGGTCCACGGCCCGGCGGAGGGCTCGATCGCCGAGCAGGTGACGGTGCTGGCCGACCTGCAAAAAAAGGGTCTCATCCGCCACATCGGTCTTAGCAATGTCACTGCCGCTCAGGTGGCCGAGGCGCAGAAGATCACCAGCGTCGTCTGCGTGCAGAATCACTACAACCTGGCCCACCGCGAAGACGACGCCTTCATCGACGATCTGGCGCGGCAGGGAATCCCTTATGTGCCGTTCTTCCCGCTGGGCGGGTTCTCACCGCTGCAGTCGTCGACTCTGTCGGCGATCGCGGACCGGCTCGGAGCCACGCCGCTGCAGGTCGCGCTGGCCTGGCTGCTGCACCGCTCGCCCAACATCCTGCTGATTCCCGGCACGTCGTCGGTCGCTCACCTGCGCGAGAACCTGGCCGTCGGGCAGCTGACGCTGTCGCCGCAGACCTTGGCATCGCTGGACGGAATCGCCGCCGCGGCCGGAGCGGTGAAGCATTGATCACGGTCGGCTCTCGGGTCCTTTTTCTCGGCACAGCGAGAGCGCGAGCCGGCGCGTCGCGAGGTCCGCATGTCCCCGGCTGAGACCCCGCTCAGCCGCGAGCGGATCCTGGCCGCGGCCGAGGAGGTCATCCGCCGGTTCGGCCCGGCCAAGGCGACCGTCGTCGATGTGGCCCGGGCCCTGGGTGTGAGCCATGCCGCCGTCTACAGGCACGTAGCGACCAAGGCCGCGCTGCGCGACCTGGTCGTCGGCCGCTGGGTGGAGGCGACCATGCCCTCGCTGCGGACCATCGCCGCGCAGCCGGGCCCCGCTCCGCAGAGGCTGCGGCAGCTGCTCGACGCCCTCATCGCCGTCAAGCGCCGCCGCGCCGCCGCCGATCCGGAGCTGTTCGCCACCTATCTGACGCTGGCCGCCGATGCCAAGCCGGTCATCGCCGCTCACGTCGAGGAGCTGGTCGCGCTGGCCGCAGCCGTCATCCGCTCTGGCGTTGCGGAAGGTACGTTCCGCGCCATCGACCCCGTGGCCGCCGGCCGGGCGGTGCTCTTGGCTACGTCCCGGTTCCACCACCCGGCCCATGCTGCCGAATGGCTCGACCCCGCCATCGACGCTTCCTATAACGACGTGTGGCAGCTGCTGATGGACGGATTGTACGTCTCAAGTCGCGCGTGCTAGCTTCCACGCCCATGCATACATACCTGCGACTCTCATCTCTCCTCCTTGCCTCTTCCATCACTGTCGGCTGCCTCGGACCCGAGGCGGACACCGACAACATCCAGACCCTCGAGCAGCGGGTCACCGATCCCTCCTTCCGCGTCTACAACATCGTCGAGGCGGTGCTCCCCGCCGGCAACTATGACGGCGTCCCCGGCGATGAGTGCCTCGCCCTGCTAAACCCCGAGCACCGGCTGCGCAAGGTCATCCTCGTCGAGACCGCGGGCGCCGGCGGCTCCTGCGCGCTCGATGCCTACGCGGCCGGCACCGCTTTCAGCTTCACCTGGGGTGACACCGCAGCCTACTCCGGCGCGGCCGGCATCACCGCCATCCGCGCCGCGCTCTCCGACAGCGACGGCGCCGTCCACCGCCTCGGCGGCTCGCTCACCTCCGAAGCGGTCACCCTCGCCAACCTGCAGTCCTTCCTAACGCTGAGCGACGCCGCGCAGGCCAGCCAGCTTGTCTCCTTCACCGCCGACCGCGTCGATTCCCGCTACGACTTCGCGGGCCGCGAAAAGACGCTCGCCGAGGCCGCCTACCAGGCCGTCCGCGTCACCCAGCCCTGCGAGAACCCCGGCTCGCCGCGCCTGGAGGCTCGCGTCCACGACGGCTTCGTCTACGGCTACACCGCCAGCAACAGCGGCAGCTGCCACAGCGGATGGTTCTCCACGCTGCACGTCTACAACCGCAGCTGGCGCCTGGTTGCCAAGCAGGAGTACTCCGAGTAGCGCACCGCGCCCAAGCGGAGTCTGGCAGAACCCGCGGTAGTAGGTCACCGCGCAGGAAAGGGAGTGGGAGCGGCGAGCATCGCAATGGTCAAGTGGCTCAAAGGACTTAGCGCCGTCCCGCCGCCTGCCGGGGTTCTGTAACTTCCACTTCACCGACGGACTTGATTGATTTTGTCTGACCGACCGATCAGATAAACCCAAAATCTGTTCCTAAGTAGCCACATGTCCCTGCTTCCTAGGAGTGCAGGCGACGCATCCCTACCCCTCCTACCCTGCCGCCTATAGCTCCACCCAGCAGAGCAAAGTACAGAACGGTGCGGCTCTGCTACAGGTTGCAAATTTCAAGTTTCATTTTTTGACTTCTGTAACTAGAGCGCCTACGCTCGTTGGTACCAGCAAGAGCTAGGAGGGAGCCAAAATGTCTGAAATTACCCTCGGGGGCCGGTTCACGTTCCCCGGTACGTCATTGACCGTTCAGCGGATAGGCTACGGCGCGATGCAGCTGGCCGGACCCGGAGTGTGGGGACCGCCCAAAAATCCCGAAGGCGCCGTAGCGGTCCTCCGCGAGGCCGTCGCGGCCGGCGTCAACCACATCGACACCTCGGACTTCTACGGCCCGCACGTCACCAACCAGATTATCCGGCAGGCCCTGCACCCCTATCCCAAGGGGCTGGTGATCGTCACCAAGCTCGGAGCCCGTCGCCCGCCTGACAAGTCGTGGCAGCCGGCCATCTCGCCCAAAGACCTGACCGCGGGCGTTCACGACAACCTCCGCAACCTCGGCCTGGACGCGCTCGACATAGTCAACTATCGCGCGATGGGAGCGGTCCACGGCCCGGCGGAGGGCTCGATCGCCGAGCAGGTGACGGTGCTGGCCGACCTGCAAAAAAAGGGTCTCATCCGCCACATCGGTCTTAGCAATGTCACTGCCGCTCAGGTGGCCGAGGCGCAGAAGATCACCAGCGTCGTCTGCGTGCAGAATCACTACAACCTGGCCCACCGCGAAGACGACGCCTTCATCGACGATCTGGCGCGGCAGGGAATCCCTTATGTGCCGTTCTTCCCGCTGGGCGGGTTCTCACCGCTGCAGTCGTCGACTCTGTCGGCGATCGCGGACCGGCTCGGAGCCACGCCGCTGCAGGTCGCGCTGGCCTGGCTGCTGCACCGCTCGCCCAACATCCTGCTGATTCCCGGCACGTCGTCGGTCGCTCACCTGCGCGAGAACCTGGCCGTCGGGCAGCTGACGCTGTCGCCGCAGACCTTGGCATCGCTGGACGGAATCGCCGCCGCGGCCGGAGCGGTGAAGCATTGATCACGGTCGGCTCTCGGGTCCTTTTTCTCGGCACAGCGAGAGCGCGAGCCGGCGCGTCGCGAGGTCCGCATGTCCCCGGCTGAGACCCCGCTCAGCCGCGAGCGGATCCTGGCCGCGGCCGAGGAGGTCATCCGCCGGTTCGGCCCGGCCAAGGCGACCGTCGTCGATGTGGCCCGGGCCCTGGGTGTGAGCCATGCCGCCGTCTACAGGCACGTAGCGACCAAGGCCGCGCTGCGCGACCTGGTCGTCGGCCGCTGGGTGGAGGCGACCATGCCCTCGCTGCGGACCATCGCCGCGCAGCCGGGCCCCGCTCCGCAGAGGCTGCGGCAGCTGCTCGACGCCCTCATCGCCGTCAAGCGCCGCCGCGCCGCCGCCGATCCGGAGCTGTTCGCCACCTATCTGACGCTGGCCGCCGATGCCAAGCCGGTCATCGCCGCTCACGTCGAGGAGCTGGTCGCGCTGGCCGCAGCCGTCATCCGCTCTGGCGTTGCGGAAGGTACGTTCCGCGCCATCGACCCCGTGGCCGCCGGCCGGGCGGTGCTCTTGGCTACGTCCCGGTTCCACCACCCGGCCCATGCTGCCGAATGGCTCGACCCCGCCATCGACGCTTCCTATAACGACGTGTGGCAGCTGCTGATGGACGGATTGTACGTCTCAAGTCGCGCGTGCTAGCTTCCACGCCCATGCATACATACCTGCGACTCTCATCTCTCCTCCTTGCCTCTTCCATCACTGTCGGCTGCCTCGGACCCGAGGCGGACACCGACAACATCCAGACCCTCGAGCAGCGGGTCACCGATCCCTCCTTCCGCGTCTACAACATCGTCGAGGCGGTGCTCCCCGCCGGCAACTATGACGGCGTCCCCGGCGATGAGTGCCTCGCCCTGCTAAACCCCGAGCACCGGCTGCGCAAGGTCATCCTCGTCGAGACCGCGGGCGCCGGCGGCTCCTGCGCGCTCGATGCCTACGCGGCCGGCACCGCTTTCAGCTTCACCTGGGGTGACACCGCAGCCTACTCCGGCGCGGCCGGCATCACCGCCATCCGCGCCGCGCTCTCCGACAGCGACGGCGCCGTCCACCGCCTCGGCGGCTCGCTCACCTCCGAAGCGGTCACCCTCGCCAACCTGCAGTCCTTCCTAACGCTGAGCGACGCCGCGCAGGCCAGCCAGCTTGTCTCCTTCACCGCCGACCGCGTCGATTCCCGCTACGACTTCGCGGGCCGCGAAAAGACGCTCGCCGAGGCCGCCTACCAGGCCGTCCGCGTCACCCAGCCCTGCGAGAACCCCGGCTCGCCGCGCCTGGAGGCTCGCGTCCACGACGGCTTCGTCTACGGCTACACCGCCAGCAACAGCGGCAGCTGCCACAGCGGATGGTTCTCCACGCTGCACGTCTACAACCGCAGCTGGCGCCTGGTTGCCAAGCAGGAGTACTCCGAGTAGCGCACCGCGCCCAAGCGGAGTCTGGCAGAACCCGCGGTAGTAGGTCACCGCGCAGGAAAGGGAGTGGGAGCGGCGAGCATCGCAATGGTCAAGTGGCTCAAAGGACTTAGCGCCGTCCCGCCGCCTGCCGGGGTTCTGTAACTTCCACTTCACCGACGGACTTGATTGATTTTGTCTGACCGATGTAAACCCGAGCAACTTGTTTCTGCCCGGCGGCGACCTCGGGCGCGTCAAGCTGCTCGACTTCGGCATCGCCCGGCGCAGCGCCAACCCGGTCACCCAGACCGGGCTGGTCATCGGGACTCCGGAGTACATGGCGCCCGAGCAGGTGCGCGGCCAGCGTGATCTGACGCCCGCCGCGGACATCTTCTCGCTTGGGGGCGTGTTCTATAAGTGCCTGACCGGGAAGCCGGCGTTTGGCGCCGAGCAGCTCGCGGCGCTGCTCGTCCGCATCCTGTTTGAGGAGCCGGTGGCGCTACGCGAGCGCCTACCTGGCGTGCCCGAGGCGGTCGTCGAGCTCCTGCGGCGGATGCTGCACAAGGACCCCGCCCACCGCTTCGCCGATGCCGGCGAGCTGGCGGTGGCGCTGGCCAGCCTCGGCGAGCTCCCCGAGCTGCCGGCGGCGGCGGTGGACGCGCCGCCGCCCTCCCCCTTCGCCAAGAGCGAGCAGGTCCTTTACACCCTGGTCGCCGCCAGCCTGGTGCCGCTGGAGAGCGTCGCGTTCGAGCAGACCCAAGGAGCCGAGGCGCCGCCGGAGCGCGAGCTCGTCTCGGCGCTGCGCACGCTGGGGCTGCGGGCGGATTTCGTCGTCGGTGGCCTGCTGGTCGTCACCATCCCGCCGCGCGCCAGCGCAACGGACCAGGTGGCGCTGGCGGCCCGGGTGGCGCTGCTCATCAAGGAGCGCTGGCCGGCGGCGGTGGTGGCGGTAGCGACCGGCCGCGGGGCGGCGCACGGCGGCGCGACCGTGGGCGAGGTGGTGGACCGGGCGGCCGCCATGCTGCGCCGCGAGGAGCAGCCGTCCCAGGCGTCGCCGGCGGGGATCTTCCTCGACGAGCTGACCGCGCGCCTGGTCACCGGGCGTTTCGAGGTGATCACGGTCAGCGCCACCGAGCGCCGGCTCGGCGAGGCCAAGGACGCCGATGCGAGCCGACCGCTGCTCGGCAAGCCGACGCCGTGCGTCGGGCGCGACGCCGAGCTGGCGGTGCTCGAGGGCCAGCTGCTAAGCTGCATCGAAGACTCCGAGGCGCGCGCCGTCATCGTCACCGCCCTCCCGGGCATCGGCAAGTCCCGGCTGCGCCATGAGTTCCTGCGCCGCCTGGAGAAGCTGGAGACGCGCCCCGCGGTCTGGCTCGCCCGCGGCGACCTGATGAGCACCAGCTCGCCCTATGGCATCCTCGGCGACGCCATCCGCCGCCTGAGCGGCCTGACCGGCAGCGAGCCGCTGGAGGTGCAGCGCAGCAAGCTCCGCGCGCGCCTCGGCCAGCACCTGCGGACCACCGAACGCACCGATGCCGAGCGGGTCATCCTGTTCGTCGCCGAGCTGTGCGGCGTCCCGTTTCCCGAAGAAGAACACCCGATGCTGGCCGCGGCGCGCCAGGACCCCAAGATCCTGCGCGACCGCATCCGCCGCGCCTTCCTCGACTGGCTGGCGGCCGAGTGCGCGGTGGCGCCGGTCCTTCTGGTGATCGACGATCTGCACCTGGGCGACGCGCTCAGCGTGGCGCTCATAGACGAGGCGCTGCGCGAGCTCGCCGGGGCGCCGCTGTGCGTGCTGGCGCTGGCGCGGCCCGAGCTTTATCAGAGCCTGCCCAGGCTGTGGCATGGGCGCAAGCTGCAGGAGATTCAGCTCAAGGGGCTGGCCCGCAAGCCGTGTGAGCGGCTGATCCAGCAGATGCTCGGCAAGCAGGTCGCGCCGGCCGTGGTGGCGCGGCTTATCGAGCAGTCGGCGGGGAACGCGCTGTTTCTGGAGGAGACAATGCGCCCGTCTAATAGATAGTCTCCGCGACGAGACCCCCGCA
>DAOMZC010000254.1:0-7930 GCA_035437965.1 Pseudomonadota bacterium | reverse complement strand
GAGCCGCTCCCTCCGTAAAGCTCCGCTTGGGAGTCCGCCCCAGATCACGGGAATCTGTCGTCGATGAGTACCAGCTGGTGCGCGCCGCTCACGACGGTGCCGATGCGGTGCTGCTGATCATGGCGGCGCTGGGCCCGCTGCGCTGCCGCGAACTTCACCAGCAGGCCCAGGCCCTGGGCCTCAGTGTCCTTTTCGAGGTGCACGACGAGTCAGAGCTCGACGACGCCCTGGCCATCGGGGCGGACCTGATCGGGGTCAACAACCGCGACCTGCGCACGATGCAGGTCTCCCTCACCGTCTCCGAGCGGCTGGCCGGCCGGGTGCCGCCGCACGTCACCCTGGTCAGCGAGAGCGGCCTGCGCAGCGGCGACGATCTGCGGCGGCTCGCCGCCCTGGGCTACCACGCCTTTCTGATCGGCACCTCGCTGATGCAGGCGGCGGAGCCGGGCGCGGCGCTCGCCCGCCTGCGCGCCGAGGCGGCCGAGTGAACGCGGTGTCGAACCCGGCGCTGGACCTGCAGGCCAGCCCGCCGCGCATCAAGATCTGCGGCCTCACCCAGCTCGACGACGCGCTGCTGGCGGTGGAGCTCGGCGCCTGGGCGGTCGGCTTCATCTTCTACCCCAAGAGCGCGCGCTACATCGTCCCCGACCGCGTCGCCGCCATCGTCGCCCGGCTGCCCGCCCACGTGCTGCCGGTCGGCGTCTTTGTCAACACCGAGCTCGCGGCGCTGCAGCAGGCGGTGCGCGACTCGGGAGTGCGCGTCGTGCAGCTGCACGGGGACGAGCCGCCCGAGGCGCTCGCCGCGATCCATGCCGCCGCCGCGCCGGGTCAGGCCCTGCACACGCTGCGCGCCGTGCGGCCGACCGGCCCGCTCGCCCTCGCCGAGGTCGGTCGCCACCGCCCGAGCCTGGGCTACGTCGTCGACGCCGCGGTGGCCGGCCACTACGGCGGCACCGGACAGCGCGCCGACTGGCCGGCGGCGCGCGAGCTCAAGCAGCTGGGCCCCGTCCTTTTGTCCGGCGGCATTTCACCCGACAATGTGACCGCGGCGCTTGCCTCCGTGCGCCCTTTCGGTCTTGATGTATGCAGCGGCGTTGAGTCGCAGCCCGGTCGCAAGTGTCCAGTGCGGCTGCGGGCGCTGTTCCACGCGGCGACCAGCGTCGACCCGAGCGAGCAGCCGAGTCTGTGAATCCCGGCACGGAGTGCATGATGAATCCCTGGCAGTTCCCCGACGACCGCGGCTACTTCGGAGAGTTCGGCGGCCGCTTTGTCCCCGAGACCCTGTACACGCCGCTGTGCGAGCTGACCGAAGCCTACGCGGCGTTCCGCGCCGACCCCGAGGCGCAGAGCGAGCTCGAATCGCTGCTCAAAAGCTTCGCCGGTCGCCCGACGCCGCTGTTCCGGGCGCTGCGGCTGGAGGCGCGGCTCGACGGCGCCCGCATCTACCTCAAGCGCGAGGACATGCTGCACACCGGCGCCCACAAGATCAACAACACCCTCGGGCAGGGGCTCCTGGCGCGGCGCATGGGCAAGCAGCGGGTGATCGCCGAGACCGGCGCCGGGCAGCACGGCGTGGCGACCGCGGCGACGTGCGCGCTGCTCGGGCTGTCGTGCGTGGTGTACATGGGGGCGCTCGACATGCAGCGCCAGGCGGTGAACGTCCAGCGCATGCGGCTGCTCGGCGCCGAGGTGCGCGCCGTCGAGGCCGGCACCGGCACCCTCAAGGACGCGATCAACGAGGCGATGCGCGACTGGATTACCAACATCCGCACGAGCTACTACCTGCTCGGCTCGGCGCTCGGGCCGCACCCGTACCCGCGCATGGTGCGCGATTTCCAGGCGGTGATCGGGGCCGAGGCGCGCGACCAGATCCTCGCCGCCGAGGGCCGCCTCCCCGACGAGCTCATCGCCTGCGTGGGCGGCGGCAGCAACGCCATCGGCCTGTTCTCGGCGTTCATCGACGACCCCCAGGTGGCCCTCACCGGCGTCGAGGCCGGCGGCACCGGCATCGAGTCGGGGCGGCACGCGGCGCGGTTTGCCGGCGGTGCCCCGGGCGTGTTCCATGGCTCGCTCACCTATCTCCTGCAGGACGAGCACGGGCAGGTCAAGGACACCCACAGCGTCTCGGCCGGTCTCGACTACCAGGCGGTCGGCCCCGAGCACGCCGCCCTGCGCGCCGCGGGGCGGGCGCGCTACGTCCACGCCGAGGACGGCGCGGCGCTGCACGCCTTCCGCGTCCTCGCCCAGACCGAGGGCATCCTGCCGGCGCTGGAGAGCTCGCACGCGCTCGCCTATGGGCTGCGCCGCGCGCCGCTGCTCGATCGCAGCAAGGTGCTGATCATCAACCTGTCGGGGCGGGGCGACAAAGACCTTCAGACGGTCATGGAGGCGGAGTGATGCGCCCACCCAGCTTAACCAAGACCCTGGCCGCCTGCCGGGCCCGCGGCCAGACGGCGCTCGTCGCCTACGTCGTGGCAGGAGACCCCAGCCTCGGCGCGACCGAGCAGTATGTGAGCGCGCTGGCGCAGGCCGGCGCCGACATCATCGAGCTCGGGGTGCCGTTCTCGGATCCGCTCGCCGATGGGCCGGTCAACCAGCGCGCCAGCGAGCGGGCGCTGAAGGCCGGCACCACCTTGCGCGGCGTGCTCGGGTGCGTGCGGCGGCTGCGCGACAGCGGCCTGCAGACGCCGCTCGTCCTTTTCACCTACCTCAACCCGGTGCTGCAGATGGGCCTGGGGAAGTTTGCCATCGAGGCCCGCGCGGCCGGCGTCACCGGCGTGCTGGTGGTCGACATGCCGCCGGAGGAGGCCGCGGAGTACCAGCGCCACCTCGACGCCAACGAGCTTGAGACGGTGTTCCTCGCCGCGCCGACCACCCCCGTCGGCCGCCTGCGCAGCATCGCCGCCGCCACCACCGGCTTTGTCTACTACGTGTCGCGCACCGGCGTCACCGGCGTGCAGGCGGCGCTGTCCGACACCCTCTTGTCCGAGCTGGCGACGCTGCGCGCCCAGATCGACAAGCCGGTGGTGGTCGGCTTCGGCATCGCCTCACCCGAGCACGCGCAGCAGCTTGCCCCCTGCGCCGACGGCGTGGTCATCGGCAGCGCCCTGGTCCAGCGCATCGCCCAGAGCGCCACCCCCGAGGAGGCCGTGGGCCCCCTGACCGAGCTCGTGGCCAGCATCAGGGCCGTCCTGTCGCCGCGCCCCGCCGGCGCGGCAGCACCTCCCTAGCCCGCGCCCCTTCACCGCCCAGCCCCGGAGAGACTTATGTTGGTCGTAATGAAATCGGACTTCGCCGACGAGCAGCTCGTCGCCGTGCTCACCTATATCCGCGGCCTCGGCTTCACCCCGCACGTCCTGCCCGGGGATCACAGCGTCGCGGTGGGCATCACTGGCAACCGGGGCGCCCTCAACCCGAGCGAGTTCCTCGCCCTGCCCGGGGTCAAGGAGGCCATCCCGGTGACGCGGCCGTTCAAGCTCGCCAGCCGCGACTTCCAGCGCCGCGACAGCGAGGTCCGGGTCGGCGACGTGGTGTTCGGTCCCGGGCGCTTCGTCGTCATCGCCGGCCCGTGCGCCGTCGAGAGCGAGGAGCAGACCCTGCGCCTCGCCCACAAGGTCAAGGCCGCCGGGGCGCATATGCTGCGCGGCGGCGCCTTCAAGCCGCGCTCCTCGCCCTACAGCTTCCAGGGGCTCGGGCTCGACGGCCTGCGCATCCTGCGCGCGGCGGCGGGCGCGGTCGGGCTGCCCACCGTCACCGAGGCGCTCGATCTGCGCAGCCTGGAGATGGTCTACGAGCACGCCGACATGATCCAGATCGGTGCTCGCAACATGCAGAACTTCACCCTGCTGCAGGAGGTCGGCCGGCTCGACAAGCCGGTGATGCTCAAGCGCGGCATGTCGGCCACCATCGACGAGTGGCTGATGGCCGCCGAGTACATCCTGGAGCAGGGCAACAGCCGCGTGGTGCTGTGCGAGCGCGGCGTGCGCTCGTTCGATCCGTACACCCGCAACATCCTGGATCTGTCCGCGGTGCCGGTCATCAAGGGGCTGAGCCACCTGCCCGTGATGGTCGACCCGATCCACGGCACCCGCCAGCGCGACAAGGTGATCCCGATGGCGCTGGCCAGCCTGGCCGCCGGCGCCAACGCCGTCATGGTCGATGTCCACGACCGCCCCAGCGAGGCCCTGTGCGACGGCCCGCAGGCCCTCCTGCCCGAGGAGTTCCAGCGCCTGCGCTCGCAGCTCGGCCGCCTGGCCGAGGTCATGGCAGTGACGCTGCAGCCGAGCGCCGCCCCCTGAGTACGCGACCGCCGCCTACTGCGGCCACAGCGCCAGCAGCAAGGGCACCGTCAACAGCGCCGCCGCTGTGCTCCACACGATTGAAGTGGCGGCCAGCCCGTCGTCCCCGCCGAGCTCGCGGGTGAACAGGGTGCAGCTCACCGCCACCGGCATGGCGGCGATGAGCGCCACCGTCGCCCGCTCTCCCGGCGCCAGCAGGTCGGGGAAGAGGTGCAGGATGGCGAAGGTACAAAGCGGCGCGAGCAGCAGCCGGCCAATGAGCGCCGCGGCAAACTCACGCCCGCGCGGCCGCGCCTTGTCACGCAGCTCGGCCAGCTGGGCGCCGGTCACGAGCAGCGCGAGCGGCGTGGTCAGGGTGCCGAGCAGCTCCAGCGACTGGAAGAGCACCGTCCAGACAAACGCCGCCGGCTGGCTGGCAAGGCTCACCGCGCCGGCGTGGTGATGGGCCCCGGGAAACCCCAGCCCTACCGCCACCCCGGCGAGCGTCGCCCACAGGCCCGGCCGCGCCCCCACCGCCCGCAGCGCCGCGCCGAGGCTGGAGCGACCACTGAGGATGTACACCCCGAAAGTCCACAGCCAGATGAGCGCCCCGACATTGCACAAGAGGACGGTCCGGGTTCCTATTTCTCCGTACAGACCGGCGGCAATCGGCAGCGGCAGATAGATCCAGTTGGGCACCCCGATGACGAACGTGAGGGTGCGGCGCAGCGCCGGACGGGCAGTGACGCGGGCGACGGCGGTGCCGACGAGCGCGGCCACCGCGCACAGGCCAAAGCCGAGCAGCGGGATCAGCCAGGCGGCGCGCTGCGAACCGGGCGCGGTGGTGCGGACGATCGCGGTGAAGGCGAGCGCCGGCAGGCTCACCTCCAGCACCAGGCGACCCAGGACACCGACCACCGCCGACAGCCGCGCCGCCTCGATGCTGCGGGCGAGCCGCCGCGCGCCGAGCCAGCCGACAAAGATCAGGCACAGGCTGATCAAGATCTTGGACAAGATGGCGGAGATCATTGGCTCCCTACACGGTCGCAAGAATAACCGCGGCGAGCAAGCGCGCTGACTCGCTGACTCGCTGGTAGCTGGTCCCTCTGTTACGCAGCCGTGGGCCTGCGGTAGCTGCGGCGATCCTTTCAAGTCGCAAGGAATTCTCATACTCTGCCCAGAGACACTAGGAGACACCAGGAAGGCCCGCCGTTCATGGAAAGCAAGCCGATCGCCCCTACGTCCCAGGTCCACTTGTCGACCGCTGCGATTCCCTCTATCGACACTGCGCGCCTCGAGCTCCGCGGCCACCGCCGCGAGGACTTTGCCGACTGCGTCGCCCTGTGGACCGACCCCGTGGTCACCCGCTTCATCAGCGGACGGCCGTCGACCGAAGAAGAAGTCTGGGCGCGGCTTTTGCGCTACGTCGGGCACTGGGCGGTGCTCGGCTTCGGCTATTGGGTGGTGCGCGAAAAGGGCACGGGCCGCTTCGTTGGCGAGGTCGGGCTGGCCGACTTCAAGCGGGCGATCGAGCCGCCGTTCAGCGGCGCGCCGGAAGCCGGCTGGATACTGGCGCCGTGGGCGCACGGCAGAGGCTTTGCGACCGAGGCGGTGCGCGCCGTCCAAGCCTGGGCGCAGGCCAACCTGGGGACGGGACGGACAGTCTGTATGATCGATCCACAAAACCTTCCCTCCATTGCCGTGGCCAATAGGTGCGGATACAGAGAGTTCGCGCGCACTACATATAAGGGCGAGGCGACGATTCTGTTTGCCGCCGAGCCAAATCCCTGACGAGCTTGCGGCGAATAATTATCGGCAAGTCGGTCAGATTTCTGTTTGACACCTGCTGCGGGCGAGCCCAACCTAATTATGAAGTCGCAGACGCGAGATCACGGGCTCGATGAGCCTGTGACCCCAGGGAGGACTGCGGCGCGCCTAAGGCGGACCGCAAGCCCTCGACAAGTAAAGGAGGGTCCCATGGGAACTCAAGTGGCAACGGAGAAGGAAATCGTTTCGCAGCTAAACGATCTGATCGCCCTGGACTATGACGCGATCGAAGCTTACGAGGCTGCTCTTGTTCGGCTTAGCGATCCGCCGAGCAAGCAGCAGCTGCGTCAGTTCCTGGGTGATCACCAGCGGCACACCGTCGAGCTGGCGGGCTTTGTCAGCAAGTACGGCTGCGCGCCGGTGACCAAGGCCGACTTCAAGCAGATCCTGACCAAGGGCAAGGTCGTACTCGCCGGCCTGGTCGGCGACAAGGCAATCCTCGCGGCGATGAAGAGCAACGAGGACGACACCAACTCCGCCTACGAGCGGGCGATCGCCAAGACCGGCCTCCCAGAGAGCATCCGCGTCACCCTGAACCGCAACCTCCTCGACGAGCGGCGGCACCGCGCATGGATCGAGCAGCGGCTGCAGCAAATGGATGTGCCGCAGCAGGCCGCGCGCTTCTAGGCCCGGCCGTCATTCCGAAACCCCGGCGCACTTGCTGTCGCTTGCCTGGGCCTGAGACCGCGTACTAGGATGCGGCCCCGCACCTAAACAGCGGAACTCAGGAGGACAGCAATATCCTGCTGCTGAGGTTTGATGGCGAACCGCTCCCACAACAACGCCGGACACATAGGAATGAACGCGCTGCGCAAGCGCCGGGCCGCTCACTCGTCGGAGCAGCTCATTCCATCAGGACGCCCGTCCAAGACGATCCACAGCGCCGTGACCATGGACTGTCATGAGCTGCTGACCAGGTTGCCCGATCGCTCGGTGCAGCTGATCGTCTGTGACCCCCCGTATAACATCCAGCTCGCGCATTGGGATAAACACGCCGACTATCTGTCCTGGGCGACAAGATGGCTGCGGGAGGCCGAGCGGGTTCTGGCCGATACCGGCAACCTGGTCGTGTTCGGCGGTCTGCAGTATCAGGGCGAGGCCGATTCAGGCGATCTGCTGACCCTCATCAGCTACATGCGGCGTAACAGCGCCATGCGGCTCGTGAACCTTATCATCTGGAACTATCCAAATGGGATGAGCGCCCAAAGATTCTTCGCCAATCGCCACGAGGAAATCGTCTGGTTCGGCAAGACGGCCAGATACTTCTTCGATCTGGACGCGGTGCGGGAGCCTTATGACGAACCAACCAAGGCTGCCTACATGAAGGACAAGCGCCTGCGTCCCGAGAGCGTGGAAAAGGGACGCAATCCGACGAATGTCTGGCAGATGGCGCGGCTTGGCGGCAACTCGAAAGAGCGGGTCGGGCACCCTACCCAGAAGCCATGCGAAGTCATCCGGCGACTCGTCCGCGCGCTGTCGTATCCCGGCTCGGTCGTGGTGGATTTTTTTGCTGGCAGCGGAGTCACCACGAGGGTCGCGATCGAGGAGGGCCGCCATAGCGTTGCAGGCGATGTCGATCCGCAGTGGCAGAGCTATTTGCGGGGTCAGCTGGAAATGCTCGAAGCTGCGCCCGCGCTGTCGTCGAACAGAAGCCCAGAGTATGAGTTATCACAAGAGCTTCCGGCCGATCACCCGGTGTTCGGCTAGCCGCTTTGTCCCTGCCTCGCCGCTGGCCGGTCCCTGCCGGCGCTTTCCAGCGACTTTCCAGAGGCCCGGCCAAGGTGCACTCTTTCGACGGCGATTTCCGACCGTGTCGTTCACCGTGA
>DAOMZC010000253.1:0-7959 GCA_035437965.1 Pseudomonadota bacterium | reverse complement strand
CACCGCGACGCTCAGCGGGCCGCGCCCCCTGCTCGCCGGGCCGATCGCGGTGGTGCGCAACGGCGAGCTGTGCGGCCGCTGCCGGCTGCCCTACGTCGGCCGCGGCGAGCCCTTCGAGGTGGGCTTTGGCACCGACGACGGCGTGCGCGTCCGCCGCCAGCTCCACGAGAGCCGCGAGGTGACGCCGGTGGTCGGCACCCAGAAGGTCACCCGCACCGTCAAGCTGTTCGTCAGTAACCTCAGCAGCACCCCGCGCCAGCTGAGCCTTACCGAGCGCATCCCGGTCAGCGAGCTGCGCGAGGTCGAGGTCACGCTGCTCTCCTCGACCGGCCTGCACTTCGACCCCAAGGACGGGTTCGCCAAGTTCCCGCTCGAGCTGCCGGCGCGAGCGACCCGCGAGCTGCAGCTGGTCTACCGCATCGAGGCCCCCGCCCGCGTCGTCCTCCCCGCCCTGTGAGCGCCCGCCGGCTCAGCCCAGGCGCGGCCGGATCGACGGCGTCACGCTGCCGCAGCCCTGCAGGATCCGCTCGTAGGTGCGCAGGTACGCGGCCGGGCGCCGCAGCGGGCCGCTGACCCGCTGCAGCTCGCCGAACACATCGAAGTTCAGCCGGCTGGGCAGGGCGTTCCACAGCGCCGCCCGCCCGAACAAGAGCGCGATGTCGCCCATCTCCCCGCTCAGCACCGCCAGCAGATCGGTGGCCCAGCACTCAAGGCCGGCGATGAACTCGTCCTGCGGGCGGGCCAGCGCGGTCAGGTCGAAGCTGCACGCGGCGGGGTTGTAGACGAAGACCAGCGGCTCGCTGCCGCCGCTGTCCTTGTCGCTGTCGGTCGCGGCCTTGTCGGGGCGGTGGCGCAGGACGAACGCGAAGGTCGCTTTTTTGCCCTGGCCCTCGATCTCAAGCAGCGAGTAGAGGTTCTTGAACAGGCCGCCGCCGACCAGGGCGCCGGCGAACTCGGTCAGGCGCTGCAGCAGCTGCGCGCGCGCCTCTGCGGTGAGCTCGCGGCGGCCGGTGGCGGGCTCGTAATCGGGGAGCTGGCCGCGCGGCGCCTTGTCGCGGATCGGCCAGGTGCTCGGCGCGGTGGTGCCGAGGAACGGCGACTGCTTCTCCACCCGCTTTACCTGGTTGTCCTGCATGACCAGGGTCTGGCCGGGCCGCGCCGAGACGAACAGCTGGCGCGGCTGAGCGGCGCTCAGGTTCTTTACGACGCGCTCCGGATCGACGCAGAACACCCGTCGGTTGAGCCACTTGCGGTCGCCGTAGAAAGCGAACCCGCCGGCGCACAAGCAGAGGGCGGCCGGCTGCCCCCACATCGAGCCGATGACGCCCAGATCGGTGAGCAGGCCGCTTGAGAACTGCGCCGTCCCCTCGGTCTGCTCGGGGGCGCTGCCGATCATGTGGCTCCAGTCCTGGGCGTTGTTGCTGTAGCCGATGATCCCCGGCCGCGGCGTGAACGTCCGCGCCAGCGCGATGTGCCCGGAGGTGAGCGTGCAGTCCACCATCGAGAAGAAGCTGCCGGCGCCCGCCTCGTGGCGGATGACGAACGGCAGCGCGTCCCACTCGTCGCCGGAGTTTGTGTTTATGTGATCGCCGCACAGCGGCAACAGCTGCAGGTCGCCGCAGGTGACCACCACCCCGGGGACGAGCGGCCGCACCGCAAAGCCCATGGCGCCCAGGATGCCCGAGGCCGCGGTCGAAGATCGCGCCGACAGGTAGATCGGAATCCGGCGGTCGAGCTTGCACAGCGACGGAATGTCGAAGTGGTCGTCGTGCTCGTGGGTCAGGATGACGGCGTCGACCGCGGGGAAGGCCTCGGGCTTGAAGACGCGCGGCGGGTAGACGCGGCGGGTCAGCACGTGCACCTGGCCGAACTCCTCCTCCAGCAGCGGATCGACCAGCAGGCAGGCGCGCTCCGACTGGAACATCCACCCCTGGTGGCCGAGAAAGGTCGTGGCAAACATAGTACGGATTGTGCTGCCGGCGCTCCCGCAGCGTCAAGGCAGGCGACTCGGGGTGGGCAGCGAGCGAGCGCTTGATCGCTCGCTCGCTCAGTGCTTGTCGGCGAGCTTGGCCGCCGCGTCGGTGGTGCTGATGCCTTTGCGCGCCAGCAGCTCCTGCAGCACGTAGCTGGCGACCTGGCTCGGGCGGGTGCCGGAGCCGAAGCCGGCGTCGTAGCCGAGCTCGCGCGCCAGCTTGTGATCGATGCGCGGCCCGCCGAGCAGGAACAGCAGGTCGCGCAGCCCCTGCTTGCGCGCGAGCTCGGTGAGCTGGCGGCTGTTGTCCTTGTGCACGTCGCGCTGGGTGATGATCTGCGAGACCAGCACCGCGTCCGCCGACAGCTCGCGCGCCCGCGCCAGCAGCGCCGCGTTATCGACCTGGGCCCCGAGGTTGTGGGCGTCGATCCACGGGTAGGCCTCCAGCCCCTTGTCGCCGGCGTAGCCCTTCATGTTCATGATCGCGTCGATGCCCACCGTGTGGGCGTCGCTGCCGGTGCAGGCGCCGACCACCACCAGGCGCCGCCCGAGGAGCTCCTTGATGAGGGTGTTGACCTCCTTGGCGCTCCACTGCGGGGCCTTGACCTCGGGCACCTCGATCTCGGCGAAGTCGAGCGAGATCGCGGTGCTGGCGTAGACCACGAAGAAGCTGAAGCCGTCGCCGGCCGGCTCCATGGTCGCCAGCACGATGCTCGTCAGGCCCAGCTTCTCGCACAGCCGCCGCGCCGCCTCGCGCGCCCGCCCGGAGGCCGGCACCGGCAGGGTGAACGACAGCTGGATGCGCCCGTCATCCTTACGGTCGCCGTAAGGGCGAATGGGCTGCGGAACTCTCCTCTCATCCGTCATGCCGGTAGCTTATCACGGCCGATGAGCCGGGCTGCGGGGCAGGGGTTCGGAGGCGTGGCCACCAATAGGCTAGGGCGAGCCGGGGCGGCGAATCCGGAACAGCTGGAAGTCGCCGGAGGCGGCGATGAAGTCGGCGTGCTCGGGCAGGCCGGGGATGCGCGGCTCACGGCGCCGGGTCTGGATGAGGACGTAGTCGTAGAAGCGCCACTCGGACTCGCTCACCTGCAGCTGCGAGACCTGGCGGTAGTCGCCGAAGTAGCGGTGGCGCAGCGGGTGCTGGCCGAGGACCGCGAACACGTGCGGGCTGTAGCCGTGCCGCTCGATGACCACGTAGTTGCCGATGCGGTGAAGCAGGAAGTCGGCGGCGACCGCCTCGCCCGGGTCGAGCTCCATCAGCGGGAGCAGGCGGCTGCGCGGCGGGATCTGCGCCAGCAGAGTCGAGCTCACGGCGCGCACGGCCCGGTCGACCTGCCGGTGCAGGCGGTAGGCGTCGTGCAGCTTGAACCCCCCGAACAGCACGAGCAGGGCGAGCAGCACCGGCCGTACCCACGGCGCCGGGGCAAGGCGCACCCCACCGAGCAGCAGCAGCCAGCCGCATAGCAAAAGGCGCATCGCGATCTCGCCCTCCTTCAGCGATCCGTCGGGTCGCAAGAGGCCCACCGGCCCGAGGAAGGCGACCGCCAAAAGCAGCAGCGCCGGCGCCAGCAGCGGCCAGTGCAGCGCCGCCGCCAGCGTCGCGCGCGGGCGGTGACGCAGCGCCTTGAGCCGCGGCACAAAGAGGATCGCGAGCAGCGCCCCGACAAACCCCAGCATCACCGGCCGCCATGGCGAGCGCGGCGAGTCGAACGGATCGATGAGCAGGTGCGCCGCCTTGCGCGGCGAGAAATCGAACGCCCAGGTGCCCCCGGTGTTGGCGTCGGTGCCGTGGGCGAACAGCACGTAGTAGGCCCCCAGCAGGAACAGCGCCGCCGCCCACCCCGCCGCCGCCCACTGTCCCGGCGACAGATCGGGGCGGCCGCGAGTCAAGGTCCGCTGCAGCGCGAAGGCGAACAGGGCGCCGCACAGCGCGGTCAGCGCGTAGATGTGGCACAGGTACACTGCCGCCGCCAGCAAGCAGAACCCGACGAGCCGCCCGGCGCCCAGCCGGCCCGGCCGGATGAACAGGGCCAGCGCGAACAGCACCAGCGGCTGACCGAGAAAGAAGTTAGCCTCCCCAAGAAAGTACGCCCAGTTCATCGTCATCAGCGCCGCCACTGCCGCCAGCGGCCGGTTGTCCGCACCCGCTACCTGCGGCTCGCCGCCGGAGCTCGCGGCGTTTCCATTGCCACCGGAGCTCGCCGCGAGCCGACTGCCGCCGGTGCTAACTGCATGTGGCTCGCCACCGGAGCTCGCGGCCCGGCGACCGTCTCCTGCGTTCGCAGCATGGCGACCGCCGGAGCTCGCGGCTTCGCCCGGGGAGGCGGCAGCGCGCAGCAGCGCCAGAAATCCCAGCGGCAGGAGCACAACATAGAGCGCCACCAGCAGGCGGAAGGCGAGCAGCGGCGCCAGCAGCGCCTGCAGCGGCGCCAGGCTGAGTGCGACTGCCCAATAGGGGAGCGGGATCGACTGCAGCTCATAGTGCTCGGCAAAGAACGGATCGCCCCGCCACAGGTCGGCGGCGATGACCGCGTTGGCGATGTGGCTGGGCGCGTCGTTCATCGGCAGGTAGCGGTGGCCGAGCACCAGGGCGACCATCCCCGCGACCAGGCCGAGCAGCACCGCCCGCTCGGCGACCGCCAGGCCGCGCGGCGCTTGCCGAGCCGCGGCAGCGGCGGGCGCTGACGAGCCGGGCGGCGGGCGCGCCGAAACGCCAGCTTCATCTTGAGCTGTAGGGACCGGATCCGTGTGTAATATGCTAGCCCTAGTGGCGGCCGACCGGATAGAGCGGATTCTGGTGACAGACGCGCACGAGCTGGCCGGAATCGGCGCCGTCCGCTCGCTCGGCCGCGCCGGGTACAAGGTCACGGGCTTCTACTCGCAAAAGGCCCTGGCCGCCGATGGGATGCCGCCGGCGCTGCCCCCGGTGATGGGGTCGCGCTACGCCGAGGTGGTGCGCGCCGCTCCCGATCCGTGGACCGAGCAGCGCGCCTTCGCCGAAGCGCTGCTGGCCGCGGCGCGCAGCGGCGAGGTCGCGGCGCTGTTGCCGGTGAGCGAGGCGGCGCTCGTCGCCACGCAGTCGATCCGCGCGCAGCTGCCGGCGGGGCTGCTCCTGCTCATGCCGCGGGCCGAGCACCTGCGCTACACCCTCAGCAAGTTTCACCTCAACCAGGCGGCCGGGCAGCTCGCGGTGCCGATTCCCAAGACCGCGTTCATCTTCGACGGAGAGCCGGGCAGCGCGTGGGAGCTCGGGGGCCTTTCGGCGCTGCGCTATCCGCTGATCGTGAAGACCGACAACCACCTGCTGCCGAGCGGCGAGTACCAGCGCGGGCGGACCCTCCTTGTGCACGAGCCGGCGCAGACCACCGCGGCGCTGCTCGCCTGCCGGGAAGCCGGCGGCGCGGTCATCGTTCAGGAGCACATCCCCGGCCGCGGCGCGGGGGCGTTCGTCCTGCGGGCGCACGGGCGCACGCTGCTGCGCTTCGCCCACCGCCGCCTCCACGAGGTGCCCTACACCGGCGGCGTCTCCTCGCTGCGGGCGAGCATCCATGACCCCGACCTGCTCGCGCTCGCCGAGCGGCTCCTCGGCGGGCTGTCCTACGACGGCGTCGCCATGGTCGAGTTCCGCGTGGACGAGGCGGGCCGCCCTTTTCTCATGGAGATAAACGGGCGCCTGTGGGGCTCGCTGGCGCTGGCGCTGCACGCCGGGGTGGATTTCCCGCTCGCCATGGTCCGCGCGGCGAAGTGGTCGACGACCCTGACCCAGGGCACGGCCGCCGCGGACCCCGAGAAGCTCGCGGCGCCGCCGGACTATCCGGACGGGCTGCGCTGCCGCAACGTGTTTCCCGGCGAGCTGCACTACCTGCGCTCGGTCCTCGGGGCGCCGTCCGGCGAGCTTGGTCTTCTGGCCAAGGCGACGGCGGTCGCCGAATTCCTGCTGCTGTTCCTCGACCCGCGGGTGCGCTACGACTACCTGTGGTGGCAGGACCCGCTGCCCGGGGTCATCCAGGCCGCCGCGACCGGGCTGCACCTCCTGCACAAGCAGCTCGGGCGGCCGGCGCGCATGCTGCGCCAGCGCCGTCAGAAGAAGCAGTGGGCGAGCCTGCTTGCCGACCTCCGCCCGCCGCCCCTGCCGCCGCGCGAGCCGCGACCCGTGCTGTTCCTGTGTCACGGCAACATCTGCCGCAGCCCGTTCGCGGCGGCGTACTTCAACCTGCGGCTGCAAGCGCGCGGACTCGCCGGGCCGCGCGCCCTGTCAGCGGGCTTTGTCCGGCCGCGCGATCGCCGCACTCCGGCGCTGCTGCGAGGGCTCGCGCCCGCCTGGGGAGTGGACCTGCGCGAGCACCTGGCGCAGCCGGTAAGCCGCGAGCTCCTCGCCCAGGCGGGGGCCATCTTCGTCATGGACGCCGAGAACTACGACGAGCTCCTGGAGTTCGCCGACACCGCCGGGCCGGCCTTCGCGTCCGCGGTGCGCTCGCGCGTCTATCCGCTCGGCGCGCTGCTGCCGGCCCGGTCGCACCGTGATCCCGGCGCCTGCCAGATCCGCGACCCCTACGGCGCCTCGCCGGTGGTCAGCTACGCGGTCTACAAGCAGCTCGCGGCGGCGGTGGACGCCCTGCTGGACCGCCTGCCAGAGGCGCGCTGAGCCGCGGCGCTACTGCGTCCGCAGCGGCGGCAGCGGCTTACGCCCGCTCGGCACCCGGAAGCGGTGGGTGACCGGCACGCTGGACAGGAGATCCATCTCCTGCTCGACGTAGCCGTCGGTCCAGTTGTTGATGACGAGCGGCTTGCCGGAAGGCCCCAGGCGGTCCGAGACGATGCCGGCGTGATCCGGCCCCGCCTTCTGCGGGAAGGTGTCGAACAGCACCAGGTCGCCGGGCAGGTAGGGGGCCGTGGGCGCAACCTTGACCAGGAACTGATTGAACCACGGCAGCAGCATGCGGATGCGGCGGTGATCGATGTTGGCGTCGGCGGGCTTCTCCAGCGGGTAGAGCCGGGGCTTCTTGAGCGCGTCCTCGTGCACGCCCTTTTGCAGATCCCAGCCGGCGTTGCGCATCGCCCGCACCAGCGTGTCGGTGCACACGCCCTCGGTGCGCGGCACGTCGCCGCCCGGGTACTTGAGGGGGCGATAGGTGGCCACGTACGCCGCCTTGTTCAGGCACAGGCGCTTGGCGCCGATAAGGACATCGAGCGCGTTGACCAGGCCGTCGCCGTCCTGATCCTCGGCGGCCGAGGGTACGCTGAGCTCGATCCGCGGCGCCGCGCCCACCCGGCCGCGCAGCTCGGTCGCGTCCTCGGGCGCGAGCTGCGCCAGCACCGCGGCGAGCGGGGTCGCGGCCGGCGGGCCCGCGGGCAGGGCGACCTCGCCGCGCAGGGCGTAGGCGGTGAGCGCGATGTCGGCCTGATACAGAGTCAGGACTTTGTGCTTATCGTCAAGGCGCAGCCACAGCTCGCTCGCGGCGTCGGCTGCCTGGGGGGCGGCCAGCACCGGCCACGCGGGAGCAGTGATGCGCACCCCGGCGTTGAGGTCGGGGAAGATGCCGTGATCAAGGGAGCCGAGGCCAGTCGAGCCGGCCAGAGCCAGGGGGAGCAGCAAGCGCAGCATGGATCGAGTCCTCCGCCGTCCGCGTCGACAGGGTGAAACGCTCCGCCGCGGCGTTGGATCTGAATCATGCCTTGGGCCGGGTACACTTCCCCGCAAGTCCGTGCCCAAGGCGGAGGCGGGCAGGGCTCGCAGGCCCTACTCTACACAGCGGTGTCCGCTCTCGCGAGTACTGCGACCAGCAGCGCATGGTGGTTGGAGGTAGCGATCGCTACCGCAATCAACAGCGTGGGTCGGTTGGGGGTGGTGATCGCTACCCGGAACCAACAGCGTGGGTTGGTTGAGGGTGGTAATCGCTACCCGGAACCAACAGCGTGGGTTGGTTGGGGGTGGTAATCGCTACCCGGAACCAACAGCGTGGGTTGGTTGGGGATGGTAATCG
>DAOMZC010000252.1:0-7960 GCA_035437965.1 Pseudomonadota bacterium | reverse complement strand
GGAGGCGCCCGACTCTGCCTACTGCGAGTTCCGCGGCCGGCGGTTCACGCTGTCCGATCTCGATGCAGGCGCCCGCCGCTGGGCTGCCCGCCTGCATGCCCAGGGCCTGCGCCGCGGCCAGCGCGTGGCGCTGATGTGGCCGACCGACCCGGAGCACCTGTTCATCCTGTTCGCGCTGGCCCGGCTGGGCGCGGTGCGCATCCCCGTCAACCTGCACCTGCGCGGGGCGCCGCTGCTTCACCTGTTCGACCAGCTCGAGCCGCAGGCGCTGGTTGTGCTGCACCAGCGCCTGGTGCAGGCGCGACTGCAGCGACAGCTCGTAGCCGATGCGGATGACCTCCAGGCGGGTCCAGACGTGCAAAAGCGCCACCACGACCAGCGAGGTGAGGGTCAGCGTCAAGATGACGCCGTAGCTGCGGGTGCGCGCCGGCCAGCTGAGGGCGCGCGGGATGGCGGCCAGCCAGCCGGCGGACTTGCCCGCGCCGCGGGTCGCTCTTACGGCGGGCATGGGCGCGACTCAAGGGATCGGGTAAGCTGCGCCGCCCGCAGGCGGGCCGAGCGGGCGCGCGGGTTGTCGCGCACCTCCTGCTCGGACGGCTCGACGGGCTTTTTGCACAGCGCCAGGAACGGCGGGCGCGCATCGGCGTCCTGCGAGGCGCGGACGACCGCCGCGTGCTGGAAGTGCTGCTTGACCAGCCGATCCTCAAGGGAGTGAAACGAGATGACGACCAGCCGGCCGCCGGGCGCGAGCAGGCGCGGCGCCGCGCTGAGCAGCTGGTGGAGCTGGCGCAGCTCGTCGTTGACCGCGATGCGCAGCGCCTGAAAGGTGCGGGTGGCCGGGTGCTTGTGCGGCTCGCGGCCCGGTACGGCGCGCGCCACGACCTCGGCCAGCGTGTGGGTGTCGCGCAGCTCCCCGTCGGCGCAGGCGCTCTGCAGGACCCGGGCGATGCGGCGCGCGTGGCGCTCCTCGCCGTACTCGCGCAGGATCGCGGCCAGCGACTCTTCGCTGAGCCGGCCGATGAGCTCTAGCGCTGTCTCGCCGCTGCTCGGATCCATGCGCATGTCGATCGGGCCGTTGCCTTGAAAAGAAAAGCCGCGCTCGGGCCGATCGAGCTGCATCGAAGAGACCCCCAGATCGGCGAGCAGGCCGGACAGGGGCGGCACGCCGCGCGCGGCCAGCAGCGCCGCCGCGTCGCCGAACCGGCCGTGCAGCGGGATGAAGCGATCGCCAAAGGGGGCCAGCCGCTCGCTGGCGATCTGCAGGGCCGTGGGATCGCGATCGATGCCATAGACTCGCCCGTCGGGGGCGCTGAGCCGCAGGATCTGCTCGGTGTGCCCGCCCGCGCCGAGCGTTGCGTCACAGTAGATCCCGCCCGGCTGGGGAGCCAGGAAGCGGAGCACTTCCTCCATCATGACCGCCCGATGGACGGTGGCGCTGACGCTGGCCGAGTTAGTCTGCATGAGGCGCAAGCGATCTAGGCATCACCGACGAAGACTGTCAAATTATTGGCCCGGCCGGGTCCGCTTTTGGGGGGCTGCCAACGTCGCGCTACACCGTGCCTGTGACCAAAAGTTAACAAGGCGGCGGCCGGTGCGCGGCCGAGCCGCGGCCCGGTAGGGTCAGGCGCGCGACCGGGGCGGGTTGCTGGCTTGCCAGACCCTGCTAAGTGACGAAAAGGTGGTCAGGGGGTCGCAAAGCTTCGCGCGTCCGGCGCGATCGCGCAGGCCGTTTCTAGGAGGCTGGCGGCGGCTGTTTTTATGGCACGGTGGCTGCTGCGACCAAATTCATGGTAAATGTGTGTATAGGGTTTAACTCGACGAATCATGGAGGACTCCCGATGCGCTCTGTGCGTCAGCTTCAGAGTCTGGTAGCGCTGGTTACGCCGCTGCTCGGTGCCTTGGTCCTGCTGATACAGACCGGCTGTCTCAGCAACGAAAACAAGTCGCAGTTCTACGCGTACTGCGACGCAGAAGGTTGCTATCAGTGCAACGAGACCGGCTGCAACGGGGTCCAGGGGCAGCAGCCGGGAACGGCCTGCAAGACCTCGGCGCAGTGTGCCGCCGGCTGCTACTGCAGCACCGCCGGCAAGTGCTCCGAGGCGGGGTTCTGCGATCGCGCGGCCGACTGCTCCAGCGGCTATACCTGCAACACCGCCCGGCACTCGTGTGAGCCCACCACCAAGCCCAACCTGCCCTCCGTCTGCCGCACCAAGGCCGACTGCGGGGCCGGCAATGAGTGCCTGAACGCCGCCTGCCAGCCGGTCCCGGTGCCGGCCAATCACTGCGTGTTCAACCGCGAGTGCGGCAGCGGCGCGCAGTGCGAGAACGGCCTGTGCCAGAAGCCGTGCGTCGATGACGCTTCGTGCGGGACCGGGCGCGCCTGCGTCAGCAACCGCTGCGTGGCGCCGCCGCCGGGCAAGACCCCCTGCGCCAGCAACGCGCAGTGCGGGGCCGCCCAGACCTGCATCGACAGCATCTGCCACCCGGGCTGCAGCAAGGACGCCGAGTGCCAGGCTGTGAACAAGAACGATATGTGCGTCAGCGGCGTCTGCCGTCCTGACGAGCGCCGCGTCCCCGAGTGCAAGGCGAACGCGGACTGCACCGGCGGGCGTGAGTGCGTAAATGCGCAGTGCCGCAGCTCGTGCTTCGCCAGCAGCGACTGCGCGGCCTGCACCGACGGCACGGTCTGCAGCACCGGCTACTGCCTGACCTCGCGTGAGGTAGCTCCGGCGTGCGTGCTCGCCTCGGGCTGCCAGAGCGGCTCGCCGAACTGCATCGATGGCGCCTGCGCGCAGTAGCTGCGACGGCTGAGCTAACAATCGCCGCGGCGGTCTCGGTCGGAGGCCGCCGCATTTGGCTTTCGCGTCTTTCGCGTCTTTTTCGCCTTCGGGGGCCGGTGCCTTGCTGCGCCATCGGGCGGCATCGCTTGAAATCTGCCCAGGGCCAGCGCCGCCGGCACTTCCGGGCCTTTGCACTTCATACCTGCTATAAATCGAGCCGATGGACGTAAGCGGAGAGGCCGCGGTCACCGAGCTGCTGCGCTGGCCGCCCTTCGGCCTGGCGGTGGCCGGGCTCTGGGGGCTCTTGTGGGGAAGCTTTGGCAACGTGTGCATCTACCGGGTGCCCCGCGGTCTCTCGGTGGTCAGACCGGGGTCGCACTGTCCGTCCTGCCAGCAGCCGGTAGCCTGGTTTGACAATATCCCCGTGCTGAGCTTTCTGGCGCTGCTCGGGCGCTGCCGCAGCTGCCAGGCGGCGATCCCGTGGCGCTATCCGCTGTTCGAGCTGCTCTCGGCCTTGCTGGCGGTGGCGGTGTACTTCCGGTTCGTTCTCGCCGAGCCGGCGCCGCTGGCGCTGATGTTGGCCCGCTTCTTGGTTTACTTCTTCTTCGCCGGACTGCTCGCGGTCCTGTCGCTGATTGATCTGGAGCACCAGCTCTTGCCCGATCGCATCACCTATCCCGCCATCCCGGCGCTGTTTCTTGCCGGGCGCGTCCTCGGCGAAGTCAGCTTCGTCGACGCGGCGATTGGCCTTGTCGCCGGCTACGTCCTGCTGCGGGCGGTCTCCGACGGGTACTACTACCTCACCGGGCGCGAGGGGCTGGGGTACGGCGACGCCAAGCTGCTCTCCGCGGTGGGTGCGCTGCTCGGCTGGCGGGCGATCCCGCTGACCCTGCTGGTCGGCTCCTGCGTCGGGTCGATCGTCAGCGTGCCGATCCTGCTGTGGCAGCGCCGCAATCCGGCACCCGGTCCAGTAGCAAGCCCGGCGGAAGGCCCGGCGGAAGGCCCGGCGGCAGAAGGCCCAGCAGAAGGAGCGCCATCGCTGGCCAAGACCGCGGTACCGTTCGGCCCGTTTCTGGCGGTCGGGGCGCTTTTCTATTTAGGCTGGCTGCACGGACGCGAGCTGGACACAGTGGTCCTGGAGGCCCTGCGCGGGCTGGGTGTGGAAATAAGATGAAGCGAATTTTTTCGTCGCTGAGACCCTCTTGCGAGCGTTCTTTTGGGGCCACCCGGGCAGGCGGCCTTGCCGAAGCTTGCTCTATAATCTTTAGAAACTATGTGTCGGCGGGACCGTGCTGAGAAAAAGCCGCCTGACCGAGCGAAACTAATGGAACATTCAAGCGTGTCCACGACCCCTCCTGCAAAGGTGCCGAATGAGACACCGGAGCTGCGGATGAAGCGCTACCTCAAGATTACCGTTGTCGGACTGGCTGCCGTGGTCGCTCTGGCGCTGACCGTCAGCAAGCGCGGACCGGCGATGATGGTTGGCCTGGGCCGCACCACCGGGGCGGCCAACGTCGAGCGCAAGCCCTACGACTTAAATAACAGCTTAAATACGTTCAACCAGACGCTGCTGCGCATCCACGACTCGTACGTCGACCCGACGCGGGTCGAGCCCAAGCAGATGCTGCTGGCGGCGCTCGACTCGCTGCAGAAGCAGGTCGCCGAGGTCATGGTGGAGCCGTTCCCGGAGCAGAACCGGGTGGTGGTGCACGTCGACACCGCGGTGCGCGAGTTCCGCATCGACAACGTCGACGCCCCCTGGTCGCTGTCGCCCAAGATGGCCGAGATCTTCCAGTTCGTCACCCAGCACCTGCTCCCCGGCACCGACAGCGAGAGTATCCGCAACATGGAGTATGCGGCGACCAACGGCATGCTCTCGACGCTGGACCCGCACTCGCTGCTGCTCGATCCGCAGACCTACACCGACATGAAGCTGTCGACGAGCGGCCACTTCGGGGGCCTCGGCATCGTGATCGGCATCCGCAAGGGCTTTCTGACCGTCATCCGGCCGATGAAGGACACGCCGGCCTGGCAGGCCGGGGTGCGGCGCGGCGATCACATCGTGCGCATCGAGAAGGAATCGACCGCCAACATGGCCCTCAATGACGCCGTCAGCCGGCTGCGCGGCGATCCGAGCACCAAGGTCGAGGTGTGGTTCGAGCGCGACGGCGACAAGACCTCGCGGCGGGTGGTGCTGACCCGCGCCGAGATCCAGGTCCACACGGTCACCTCGCAGACCCTGAAGTCGCCGGCGGGCCCCGTCGGCTACATCCGGCTCAGCCAGTTCGGCCAGAAGAGCGACGACGACATGCGGCAGGCGCTGGAGGAGCTGAACCGCAAGCAGCAGATCCGGGGCCTGGTGCTGGACCTGCGGCACGATCCGGGCGGGCTACTCGATCAGGCGATCAAGATCGCCGATGAGTTCGTCGAGTCGGGCACCATCGTCACCACCGTCGGCTACGCCAACAAGCGCCGCGAAGAGACGCGCGCCGAGCCGGCGGCCCAGCCGCGCATCCCGATGGTGGTCCTGGTCGACGGGCAGTCGGCCTCGGCGTCGGAGATCGTGGCCGGCGCGCTCAAGAACCTCGACCGCGCGGTCATCGTCGGCAGCCGGACCTTCGGCAAGGGCTCGGTGCAGGTGCTGATGGACAACCAGGATGGCTCGGCGCTGAAGCTGACCATCGCGCAGTACCTGACCCCGGGCGATCTGTCGATCCAGTCGGTCGGCATCACGCCCGACGTGGTGCTCGAGCCGATGTCGATCGAGCGCGATCGGCTGTCGCTGTTCTCCAGCTACAAGGGCCAGCGCGAGCAGGACCTCGATGCCCACCTGACCTCGCAGAACGCACGCGGCAACGACAAGCCGGTGGAGACGCTGCGCTATATCTACACCGACCCGCGCCGCAAGGCGCCGCCCAAGCCCAAGGGCAACCTGCTCACCGACACCGAGAAGAAGACCGCTGACGACGACGACGATGACGACGCGGACTCGGACGATCTGCCGCTCGATGACGACGATACGTTCGTCGAGGACTTCGACATCCAGTACGCTCGCGATCTGATTGCCGCCGCGCGCGGCTGGAAGCGCCACGAGGTCCTGGCGGCGGCGCACGACTTCTTCTCCCGCAAGCAGGCCGAAGAGGCAAGCCGCCTGGTCGAGGCGCTGCGCAAGTACGGCGTCGACTGGAACCCGGTCGGCGCGCAGAGCGGCGCCCCGGCCCTGACCGCCACCGTGACCACCGATCACCCGGGCAACACCGCCCGCGCCGGCGAGACCCTGCGGCTGACCGCCACGGTGTCTAACCACGGCTCCGGCACCGCCGGGCAGGTGCGGGCGCAGCTCAAGTCGGACAACTACCTGTACGATGAGCGCGAGTTCGTCTTTGGCCGCCTCGCCCCCGGGGAGACCCGCACCTGGACGATCCCGGTCAAGGTCCCCAAGGACACGCTGCCGCGGCTCGACGTGGTGCGCGTCCAGTTCTTCGAGGAGCACAGCCAGGCCCCGGCGGCGCAGGAACTGCAGGTGCGCCTGGACGGCGTGGCGCGGCCGCGGTTTGCCTACAGCTACCAGTTCATTGACGACGGTGGCAACGGCGACGGCCTGCTCCAGCGGGGCGAGACCGGGCGGCTGCGCGTCATCGTCAAGAACACCGGCCAGGGCAAGGCGACCAAGACCTTCGCGCTGCTGCGCAACCTCAGCGGCGATGGCGTGCAGGTCAACAAGGGCCGCTACGAGATGCAGGCGCTGTCGCCGTCCGAGGAGCGCACGATCGACTTCACTTTCGACGTCGGCCCCGAGTTCTCCGAGGGCACGGCGCGCGTCGAGCTGCAGGTCTACGACTTCGGCTCGCGCGAAGGCGTCACCGACAAGCTGACGTTCCCGGTGCTCGAGAGCGGGCAGAAGGGCCAGGACGCCGCGGCGGTGGTCGCGGTGCGCAGCGAGACGACGGTGCGCACCGGCGCGAGCGCCAGCTCCCCGGCGGTAGGCAAGGTCAAGGCAGGGGCGCGGCTTCGCGAGACCAAGGTCTTTGGCGAGTTCGCCCGCGTCGAGCTGGAGTCCGGCCGGCCGGGCTTCCTGCCGCTGTCGGCGGTGAGCCCGACTACTCAGCCTCCCGAGGCGGGCAGCGGCGCGCTGGCGCTGGTGTGGCAGGTCACGCCGCCGACGCTCGAGGTCAAGGGGCCGCCGCTCGCGGTGGAGTCGAGCTCGATCAAGATCAGCGCCACCGCGCGCGACGCCGAGCAGGTAATCGACGGCTACGTCGTGGTAAGTAACCGCACGGCGAAGATCGAGCACCGCAAGGTCTTTTACCGCAGTAACCGCAACGGCCCGCTGTCGACGCAGATGAACTTCGACGCCAATGTCCCGCTGTGGCCGGGGGCAAACTTCGTCAGCGTCGTCGCCCGCCAGTCCGGCCAGGTCCAGGCGATGCAGACCCTGGTCGTAAACCGCCTCAGTAAAGATCCGGCAAAGTCGGCAAAGCAGCCGGTCCAGGCCGCTAAATAGCCTCGGAGCCTCCGCGCCGTTTGACACCTGCCAAAGCGCCGATAAGATGAGCGGGCCATGAACAAGCTCTATCCGGATGCCGATGCGGCGCTCTTCGATGTCAAAGACGGGGTCACCATCCTCAGCGGTGGCTTCGGGCTGTGCGGAAACCCCGAGAACTGCATCGATGCGCTGGTGCGTCTGGGGGTTCGCGATCTGACCCTGGTCTCCAACAACTGCGGGGTCGCCGGCAAGGGGCTCGGCAAGCTGCTGGAGGCCGGTCAGGTGCGCAAGATGATCGCCTCATACGTCGGCGAGAATAAGACATTCGAGCGCCTGTACCTCGACGGCAAGATCGAGGTCGAGCTGTGCCCGCAGGGGACGCTCGCCGAGCGGCTGCGCGCCGCCGGCGCCGGCATCCCGGCCTTCTACACGCCGACCGGCTACGGTACCCAGCGCGCCGACGGCAAAGAGACCCGGACCTTCAACGATCGCTTCGGCCAGACCCGCCACTACATCCTGGAGACGGCGCTCTCGGGCGACTTCGCCGTGGTCAAGGCGTGGAAGGGTGATCGCTTCGGCAACCTGGTGTTCCGCAAGACGGCGCGCAACTTCAACCCGGTGGTCGCCGTCGCGGCGCGCGTCACCGTCGCCGAAGTCGAGCAGCTCGTCGAGCCGGGTGAGCTGGAGGCGGATC
>DAOMZC010000251.1:0-7967 GCA_035437965.1 Pseudomonadota bacterium | reverse complement strand
GGCGCGTAGGCTCCGGGCGGCGCGTAAGGGGGCGGCGGTACGTAGGTCGGCGGCGGCGCATAGGCCCCGGGCGGGGGGTAGGCGGGGGGAGGGGCGTAGCTGGGCGGCGGCACGTAGGTCCCGGGCGGGACGTAGGGGGGCAGCGGCGCCGCGGTCGCGGGCTGGCCGGCGGGCTGACCGGCGGCCTCGGCGTAGACACCGATGGCGAAGGCGCCGTGGCCCTCGCCGGTCTTGGCCTGCAGGTGGAACAGGCCGGCCTCGGTGGGGCAGTAGCGCAGGGTCACCTCGGGGCGCTCGGGCTTCTCGGTGGCGACGCGGTTCTCGCCGGGGGCCCACAGGTACAGGTACAGGTGCTTGACGCCGCTGCCGCCGACGCCGGCGAACAGGTAGCACTGACCGGTCTGCAGCGGGATGTTCCAGTCGGTGTGGCCGTCTTCTTCGGTGGTGGCGCTCTCGTAGATGGGGGCGATGCGCTGCGCCGCGGGGGCCGCCTGCTGGGCCATCGCGTCGACCGACGGCGCCAGGGCCTCAGTCGGGAGCGTGCTGACTCCGGGGGACTGGGTATGCGCCGTACAGCCCAGGGTCAGCGCCATGAACAGCGGCAGCCCGCGAGACCCGAGTAAATAGACAGTTCGCATCTGTTTCTCCTTAAGAGGACCTGGAACATCACGCCGCGGCGCGAGCATAGCGGGGCGGGCGCCTCCGGTCTTTTGATTGCTCGGCCGACTATGGAGTCGTTGCGATCAGCGTGCCAGGTTCTGCGGCCGGAGAACAGGGGCTCGGCGCCGCCGGCCGTTCTGCCGCGCGCGCCGCGGACTTGGCCGCGGTCTGTCGCGCCCTAATCGGGGCCCATGGCGACCTGCACCGCATCGCCGAGCTCTTTTTTCAGGTAGACCTTGAGCCGGCCGAGCAGCCGCGCCTCGATCTGGCGGGCCCGCTCGCGGCTTATCTGGTAGCGCTCGCCGACCTCCTGCAGGGTCAGCGGCTGGTCGGACATGAGGCGCTCGTGAAACAGGGTCTGCTCGCGGCCCGACAGGGTCGCCTCGAACGCCTGCAGCTTCTCGCGCAGGAGGCCGCGAAACTCGTCGCTCTCGGCGGTCACGTCGGGGCGGCTGGCGTTTGCCGACTCCAGCATCTCGATCTGGGTGCGCCCGCCTTCGTCGTCGCGACCGACCGGCGCATCGAGCGAGGTCTCGCTGGCGGCGAGGCGCAGCTGCATGTCGGTGACCTCCTGCTCGGGCACGTTCATGCGCTCGGCGAGCAGCTTGCTGGTGGCGACAAAGCCGGCCCCCTCGAGCTTCTCGCGCTCCTTGCTCAAGTTGAAGAACAGCTTGCGCTGCGCCTGGGTGGTCCCGATCTTGACCAGCCGCCAGTTGTTGAGGATGAACTTGAGCATATAGGCGCGGATCCACCACGCCGCGTACGACGACAGCTTCACCCCGCGGTGCGGATCGTACTTCTGCACCGCCTGCAGGAGGCCGAGGTTGCCCTCCTGCACGAGGTCCAGGAGGTTCCTGTAGGCGCGCTTGTACTCGTGGGCAATCTTTACCACCAGGCGCAGGTTGGCGGTGATGAGCCGGCGGGCGATCTTGGGGTCGCCGGTCTTCACGTACTCGCTGGCCAGCGTGTGCTCTTCCTCGCGCGAGAGCAGCGGGTAGCGCCGGATCTCGTGCATGTAGGCGGTGAGCGGGTCGCTCTTGACCAGCGAGCTCGTGCGGCGGGCGCTGCGCGCGTCGGGCTGGCGACCGTCGCCGGCGTACTGCGCCATCGGCAGCACGCTGACCGGGAAATCCCCCTCGCCGACATCGGCAAGGACCTCTTCCTCGGGGAGGCTGGCGAGCGCCGCGCTGGCGAGGTCCTCCAGGTCGGCGTCGCCCTCGGCGAGCTCCGCCTCACCCTCGCCCGGCTCGCCGTCCACGAGCTCGGCCTTGGTCGCCTCGGCGGCCGCGGCATCAGCGGACTCGGCAGCGGATGAACCGGGACTGCGGCCGGCGGCGGCGGCAGCCCGGCGACGGCGGGGCTTGGGAGTGACGGCTGAGTGATTGCTCATGGGCTGGACCCCATCTTAATGCCGCCAGTGGGGGGCCGCACGCAAAACCGTGCCAGGTCGGACACCTACGAGGGGCGGGCCCCACGGCAGACCGCGGGCTCTGCCCCGGTTGGTCCGGCCAGCTGGCCAGCCGGATTGCGGCTAGGCCGACTGCCGCAGGCGCGCCGCCAGCACCTCTTCCACCGCGACGACCGCCTTGCTGAAATCGGCGATCCCCTGGGCGAGCTTGTCCTTGGCCATGCGGTTCTCCTCATGCATGGCCTGGAAGCCATCCTGAGTCACCGGGATGCGGGGGATGTTCAGCTGGCGGCTGTGCGCCGGGTCGAGCTTGCGCGGCAGCGGGCCGCGCGTCTCGGCCAGCTCCTTGAGCAGCTTGGGCGCGATGGTAAGAAGATCGCAGCCGGCGAGCTCGGTGATCTCGGCGATGTTGCGGAAGCTCGCGCCCATGACCTCGGTCTTGTAGCCAAAGTGCTTGTAATAATGAAAGATCTCGGTCACCGAGCGCACGCCCGGATCCTCGGCGGGGGGGTAGGACGCGCGCCCCTCGGACTTTAGATACCAGTCGAGGATGCGGCCGACAAACGGCGAGATGAGGGTCACCCCGGCCTCGGCGCAGGCCACCGCCTGGTGGATGCCGAACAGCAGCGTGAGGTTGCAGTGGATGCCCTCTTTCTCAAGCTGCTCGGCGGCGCGGATTCCCTCCCAGGTCGAGGCGATCTTGATGAGGATGCGCTCGCGGTCCTGGCCGCGCTCGGCGTACTTGGCGATGATCGAGTGCGCCTTGGCGATGGTGGCGGCGGTGTCGAACGACAGCCGCGCGTCGACCTCGGTCGAGACCCGGCCGGGGATGATCTTGAGGATGCGCAGCCCGAACTCGACCGCCAGCTGATCGAGCGCCGCGGTGGCCTGCGCGGCCTGGCTGGCGGCGCCGTGGTGCTGACGCGCCCAGGCGAGCGCCTCGTCGACGAGCTCGGCATACTCGGGCATTTGCGCCGCCGCCTGGACGAGCGACGGGTTGGTGGTCGCGTCGTGCGGCCGGAACTTCTCGATGGACAGAAAGTCGCCGGTGTCCGCGACGACCTTGGTCATCTCTTTGAGCTGTTCGAGCAGGGTGGGCGAGGTCGTCATGGGCAGTCCTTTTTCGGCTGGGCAGAGCCGGGCCCGGCGCCAGCCGGTGAAGTTGTTGCTATTTGCTGCGAGCTTACCCCGCCGGCACGCTGGAGCAAGCGCGGCCGCACGTCGCCAAGCAGCTCATTCGGGTGCGCCCGGTCACCCAGCAGTGCCATTGCGGCTGCCTTTTGGGCGGCGCTTCAAGCTAAGATAAGGCGGTGCCTGTTGCAGACGAAAAGACCGCCAAACTTCCCGAAAAGAACTACATAACCCCTGCCGGCTTCCGCCGCCTCCAGCGCGAGTTCGAGACGCTGCGGGGCCCGACCCGCCGCGAAGTCGTGCAGAAGCTGTCCGAGGCCGCCGCCGAGGGCGACCGCTCCGAGAACGCCGAGTACATCTACCGCAAGCGCCAGCTGCGCCAGATCGACAGCCGCATCCGCTTCCTCATGAAGCGCATGGCCATCGCCGAGGTCATCGACCCGAGCCAGCACAAGGGCGACAAGGTCACCTTCGGCTGCCAGGTGACGGTGGAAGACGACAGCGGCCGCCCGCTGCGCTACCAGATCGTCGGCGTCGACGAGAGCGAGCCCAAAGAGGGCCGCATCAGCTGGAGCTCGCCGATCGGCCGCGCCCTGGTCGGCAAGCAGGTAGACGACACTGTGTCGGTCCAGGTCGCGGCCGGCCACCGCGAGCTCACCATCGTCGAGATGAGCTTCCCAAGCGGCGAGGCGGCAGGGTCCGACGGGACCTCGATTGCCGACGCGATGCTCGCCGCCCAGCGCGCCCTCCAAGAGAACCCTGAGCCCACCGGCGAGACCGGCGACCAAGACGTCGGCTAGCCCCAGCCCTGGAGAATCAGTCAGATGTTCCCGCGTGGAATTACATTCGACGACGTACTACTCGTGCCCGGATATAACGGCATCCGCTCCCGTCAGGGGGTTACTACCGACGTGACGCTCGGCCACTGCGCGCTGCGCATCCCGGTGCTGTCGGCCAACATGGACACCATCACCGGCGGAGCCATGGCGACGGCGATGGCCAAGCTCGGGGGCCTGGGCATCCTGCACCGCTTCATGTCCATCGAGGCCAACGTCAACGAGTTCAAGAAGGCTCGCGAGGCCGGTCCGGTGGGGGTCAGCATCGGCGTCTCCGGCGACAGCATGGAGCGCGCCGAGGCCCTGGTCGGGGCCGGCGCCGACCTCATATGCGTCGATGTCGCGCACGGCCACAGCAAGATGGTCAACCAGACCCTGCGCGCCCTGCGCGAGCGCTTCGGCGACAACATCTGCATCATCGCCGGCAACGTCGCCACCTACGCCGGCGCCGACTACCTGGCGGCGGCAGGGGCCGATGTCATAAAGGTCGGCATCGGTCCGGGCTCGGTGTGCACGACGCGCCTGAAGACCGGCTTCGGGGTGCCGCAGCTCAGCGCCATCCTCGACTGCCGCAAGGTCGACCGGCCGATCGTCTCGGACGGCGGCATCCGCACCCCGGGCGACGCGGTCAAGGCGCTGGCCGCCGGCGCCGCCTGCGTGATGCTCGGCGGCATGCTCGCCGGCACCCAGGAGACCCCGGGCGAGCGGGTGGCCCGCTCGACGCCGGAGGGCAAGCTGACCTACGTGAAGATCTTCCGCGGCATGGCCTCGCGCGAGGCGCAGGAAGAGTACATGGGCGCGATGGCCGACTGGAAGACCGCCGAGGGGATCAGCATCGAGGTCCCGCTGCGCGGCTCGGTCGACGAGGTCATCGCCGACGTGATGGGCGGCATCCGCTCGGGCATGACCTACTGCGGGGCCAAAGACCTGAAAGAGCTGCAGCGCAAGGCGCAGTTCATGGAGATCTCGCGCAGCGCCATGGACGAGGGCCTGCCCCACGCCGTGCTGCGCAGCACGAACCGCTAGCCGCCGACCCCTACCGGGCCTTCTCGCAGTGCGCCTTGAGCTGCTGCAGGCAGTCGCTCATCGCGGTGTTCATGAACAGCTTGATGAGCAGCGCCGTGACCGGGGCGATAAGGAGGTTGCGGGCGGTGCAGGTATAGGTCCAGGTGATGCGGGTGTGCTTGTCGTCCCCGGTATAGACCCAGCGGCCCCCGGCCGCGCTCACCAGCAGGCTGAGCGGCGGGCGGATGCCCGACATCTGATAGGCGAACGACGAGGGGCGCTCGAACTCGACAAAGTTCTCGTCGAGGACCGAGCCGTCGGTCATCTGCAGGTGGCGGACCGAGCCGGGCCTTATGACCTCGCCGCCGCCGACCAGCTCGACGGCCTTGACGCCGGGGATCGGGCCCTTGCCGCGGAAGACGAGCGGCAGGGTCCCGGGGGCGGTGGCCAGGGCAAAGACTTCCTCGCGACCGCGAGCTATTTCGACGCTGACCTGAGTTTTGATGTCCATTTTCTGATCGCTCAGCGTAGCGCGTTCACGGACAAATGACGATGCCGATTTCCGCGTCGCGCGGGGCCGTCCCGCGGGGTCGCCAGGTGCGCTGTCCGTGCTTAAACTGAATGCACCATGAACCACGAAACACCGGTCAGCCCTGTACTCAGCATCAAGCCGCTCGGATTTCCCTGGGAGACTGCCGACCCGTTCCTCTTTTGCGTGCATCATGACGACGCCTACCCGGCGGGGAACGCGGAGCTTGGACCGGCGGCGTCGCTGGCCGGGCGCGACCTCGGGCAGGACTTTGCCGGCAAGGATGGCTGGCGCATGTACCACGGCGACGTGGTGCCCGGCTTCCCGCAGCACCCGCACCGCGGCTTCGAGACGGTGACCATCGTGCGCCGCGGGCTCATCGATCACTCCGACTCGCTGGGCGCGCGGGCGCGCTTTGGCGGCGGCGACGTGCAGTGGCTGACCGCGGGCAGCGGGATCGTCCACTCGGAGATGTTCCCGCTCGTCGAGCGCGACCGGCCAAATCCGCTGGAGCTGTTCCAGATCTGGCTCAACCTGCCGAGCGCCGACAAGCTCGTCGCGCCGCATTTTACGATGCTGTGGCACGAGACCATCCCGCGCCACCGCCACACCGACGCGGCAGGCCGGGTCACCGAGGTGGCAGTCATCGCCGGCCGGTTCGCCGACGCGCCGCTGCCGCCGGCCCCGCCGCCGCGCTCGTGGGCGGCGCGGTCCGACACCGACCTGGCAATCTGGACGCTCAAGCTGGCCCCGGGGGCGCGCTTTACCCTTCCGTCGGCGGCGCCGGGCAGCAACCGCACGCTCTACTTCTTCCGCGGCGGCGCGCTGACCGTGGCCGACCGCGCGCTCCCGCCCAAGGTCAGCGTGAAGCTGCGCCCCGATGCCCAGGTGACGCTGGAAAACGGCCCCGAAGAGACCGAGCTGCTCCTCCTGCAAGGGCGGCCCATCGGCGAGCCGGTCGCCCAGCACGGCCCCTTCGTCATGAACACCCGCGCCGAGATCGAGAGGGCCTTCTCCGACTACCAGCGCACGCGCTTCGGCGGCTGGCCGTGGCCCAGCGATGGCCCCGTGAGCCCGCGCGAACAAGGCCGCTTCGCCCGCCACGCCGACGGCCGCCTCGAACACCGCGACGCTCCCGCCCGACCCACCGATCCCCGCCCGTAACTTCGGTCGGGCGCCGAAACCCGCGAGTCCGCCGTCACCGCCGCTACCGAGGCGGCGGCGCTTCGTGCAGGACCGTGTTCAGCACCGTCAGGAGCTCGCCGTACATGCGGTCGCAGTCTTTGTGGGCGGGGTCGCTGCTCGGGTGCAGCTCGCCGCCGCGGTGCACCCAGCGGATGAGGCCCTGGCGGTCGATGAGGAAGCTCGGTGAGGTGTAGTCGTGCTTGCCTCCGGCCAGCCACCAGCGCCGCAGCACCGTCCAGTCGGCGTCGGTGGCGATCGGGAAGCGCGCCTCGTGCTCCTGGGCGGCCATCTGCACCAGCTGCAGGGTCGCCGGGGTGATCGGCGCGGGCGGCTTGGGGTGGTAGATCCCGACGACGACTAGCCCTTCTTTCTGGTGCTCTTCGTACAGGCGGCCCAGGCTCGGCAGGGCGCCGCTGCACATCGGGCACGCGTCGCTCCACCAGCGCACGAGCACCACCTTGCCGCGCAGCTCGCCCGGCGGCGGCCCGAGCCAGCGCAGCTCCGACCACGAGCGCATCGGGGTCCCGATGAGCTCCTGACCCTCGCGCGCGGCGACGCTCGCGACCAGCCAGCCGAGCAGCAGGGCGCCGGCAATCACTCCCATGAGCAGCGGGCGCATCCGCATCCGGCTGGTCCGCATCAGGCTCGTTCGCATCTTAGTCCCTCCGCTTGAATGGTGCACCAAGCAGCGGGGGCTGGGAAGGCGAGCCGACGCAGAGCTGCCCAGCGCTCATGACGAACTGGACAATAAATCGCGCCTGAAGGCGCACGGAGTTGCCGAACTCCACAGCAGACAGCTGTGTTATCACGCCGGACATCACCCAAGTGAAAGTGGAGGTTCGGATATGTTGAAGAAGGTAGCTCTGGTTGTTCTGGCGATTATTGCGGTGCTCCTGGTTGTGATTGCGACGCGGCCGGATACCTATCGCGTGCAGCGCGCGACGACGGTGACGGCGCCCCCGGCGGTCGTCTTCGGCCTGGTCAATGATTTCCACCAGTGGGCTCCGTGGTCGCCGTGGGGCAAGCTCGATCCGAACATGAAGCAGACTTATGACGGACCTTCGGCCGGTGTCGGCGCCATCTACTTCTGGTCGGGAAACGATAAGGTCGGCGAAGGCCGGATGACCATCACCGAGAGCGTCGCCCCCGAGCGCATCGTCATCAAGCTGGAGTTCATCAAGCCCTGGGAGGGCCACAACGTCACCACCTTCAC
>DAOMZC010000250.1:0-7971 GCA_035437965.1 Pseudomonadota bacterium | reverse complement strand
GCAGCCTCGTGGCTGTGAGCACGGCCGGACGCGAACTCGGGTCGCGGAGTAGTTTGGCCACAGCCTGCTAGCTCGGCGGCGGCAGATCGGTCTCGGGAACCAGGACCTTGGTCGAGCGCGACGAGACCCGCACCGTCAGCGTCCCCTGGGCCGGCACCACGTACGACTTCTCCATCGTCGTGTCGTAGGGGTCGGCGAGTACGCTGATAAGGCGGGTGCCGGGCGGGAACGGCACGGCCATCTGGGCGGTGCCGAACGCGGTCTCGCTGGGCTTGTCGTTGTGGACGTTGGTGACGACGAGCACCGTCTTGCCCTTGTAGGTGCGGGTGAAGGCGAGGATGCCGGCGTCCTGCTCGGTGCCGGTGCGGCTCGTCGACCAGGTGACGCGCAGATCGCCGCGCCGCAGGGGGGCCAGCTTCTTGCGCAGGGTGGTGAGCTGGGCGATCCACTTGAAAGTGTCGGTCTGCGTCGAGAAGCCCGAGCTCCCGAGGTTCTCGCGCTGGGCGCTGGCGCTGCCGCGGTAGACGTTGTCGAGCAGGGTGTCGAACAGCCGCTCGCGGTTGGCGGGGTCGTTGCCGCCGGAGAACTCCTGCTCGGTGCCGTAGTAGATGCAGGGGATGCCGTCTTGGGTCAGCATGAGGCCGAGGGCGCTGTGGAGCTTGCGCCGGGCGTCCTCGGGACCGCTATAGCAGCCGTCGACCGGCGAGAGGTAGCGGGACACGTCGTGGTTGTCGAGGAAGTTCACCAGGAGCTGGCTCGGCGGTAGCGGCTTGCCGTCGCTGTCGGTGCTGCCCATTGCCAGCGGATCCTGGTTGTAGATGGGCTTGCCGGCCACCGGGTCGGGCAAGAGCGCGCCGTCGACGGTGCGGAAGCGGTCGCTGCGCGTCTGGCCGTGCAGGCGGGCCGTCGGCGGGTCGAAGCGCAGGCGATCGTTCCACAGGGCGCTTACCTTGCTCGTCGGGCCGCCGCACTTGACCACGTCGGCGTAGACCTGGAACTTCTGCGAGAAGTAAAAGACCGAGTCGACCTCGTTGTTGTAGGTGAACTCGCCGAGCAGCGAGTCGTCGCCGTCGAACGCCTCGCCGAACATGAACCAGTTGTTCTTGGGCGTGGTGAGCGGGCGGACGCCGTAGGGGGCCTCCTGCCCGTGGACGTAGCGGCGGATGGCGGGGGCGAAGTCCTGCCAGAACTCGTGCTCGACGTGCTTCAGGGTGTCGATGCGGAAGCCGTCGAAGTCGTAGTCGCGGATGAACGCAGCGAACGCCCGGGTGAGGCCCCGGCGCACGTCGGCGCGGCGGGTGTCGAGGTCCTTGAGGCCGCCGGGGAAGTCGCCGGTGGTGAGCTGCTCCCAGCGGTCGTAGTTGGTGACGCGGCCGCGGCGGTTATAGATGGCGGGGAAGCCGAAGTCGAGGACCTCCTCGGGCTTGTCGCCAAAGCGGATCGGGTCGGGGATGACGCGGTTTATCGCCGGCAGGTTGAGGAAGGTGATGTTGGCGGTGCCGCTTGGGCCAAGGCCGTTCTGGCCCTGGATGCCGCGGCGGTCGAAGTCGGGGTCGTACTCGTCGGCGCGGGTGAAGCGGGCGAGCGGATCGGCGCTGTCGAGCGAGGTCGAGCCGATGAGGATCTCGTCGGGCTGGCCGTTGCCGTTGATGTCGTAATAAAAAAGCTGCCCCATGTGGTTGGTGACGATGTCGAGCACCACCTTCATCTTGCGCTCGTGCGCGCGGGCGACGAGCTCGCGCAGCTTGGCCGGCGAGCCGAAGTGGGGGTTTATCTTGTTGAACGACTGCGTCCAGTAGCCGTGGTAGCCGTCGAAGCCCGCGTCGTAGTCGATGTTCTTGACGATCGGCGAGATCCACAGCGTCGTCACCCCGAGCTCTTCCAGGTAGTCCAGGTGATCGATGGCGCCCTGCCAGTCGCCGCCCTGGTAGCGCCCGAGCGCGCTGTACATGACGCGGTGGTTGTTATTGAGGTCGCCGTCGGCGAAGCGATCGACGACGAGCTGGTAGATGACCTCGTCGCGCCAGTCGCCGCCGTTCATGATCGCGGTGGTCTGAAAGTCCTCGCCGTCGTAGGGCTCGCCGCAGCCGGCAGCGCCCAGGCCCGCCGCGATCAGCGCCGCCCCCGCCGAGCCCACGACCGCTTGGCGCAGCCGGCGCAAGACGGACCGCGAAACCGCCGCTCGCTCGGGGTATGCTGAGCAGATCGCGCTCGCCCGTAACCGATAAATCGTATGCTGTGCCATGGGTTCCTCGCGCGCCCACCCTAGCGCAGAGGCGTCCCCCAGGAAAAGGGGCAGCCGTCACAAATGCGGCCGGCGGCGCGTTTACTGGTGGCTTTCATTGGGCCTTTATTTGGGTAGAGTCGAGCTCGTAAGCGGAGGCGCCCATGATCCGGGTCTTGCAGCTAAAGTCCGTCGACGGCAAACCGCAGGTGAGCCAGCTGATCGGCGAGGCCGCGCGCGCCGCGGTCCTTGCGCCGCCCACCGAGCCGGGCGTCCTGCGCTGGATCGACGTCAGCAACCAGAGCCAGCCCGACATCGAGCTGCTCGCCCAGGGCTACAAGTTCCACCCGCTGGCCCTTGAGGACTGCCTCCACTTCGACCAGCGCCCCAAGCTCGAGGAGTACACCGGCCAGAGCCCCTACCTGTTCATCGTGACCCACAACTTCGCCGTCGTCCCGGTGCTCGGCAAGGACCCCGTGGCCGATGAGAACTCGCTGCACGTGCCGCGGGTGCTGCGGGTCTCCAGCCGCACCCAGCGCTGCATCGTCACGGTGCTGGAGACCCACGCCTTCCTCGGCCAGGGGTACCTGGTCACGGTGCACGCGCAGGTGAGCCCGGCGCTGGAGTCGGCGTGGCAGCGCGTGCTGCACGACCCGGCGCTGCTCGCCCGCGGCGTCGACTTCGTCTACCACCTGATGTCGGACCTGCTCTGCGACAGCAACTTCCCGGTGCTCGAGCAGATCGGCGACATCCTGGACGACATGGAGGAGACGATCCTCGCCAACCCGAGCCGCGCCGATCTGCACCGCATCTACTCGCTGCGCAAGACGCTGGTGACGATGCGGCGGGTGCTGTCGCCGCAGCGCGACGTGATGGGCACCCTGTTCCGGCACGGCGGCAGCGCCTGCGTCGGCGAGCGCACGGCGCCCTACTTCCGCGACATCTACGATCACCTCACCCGCATCCATGAGAGCATCGAGGCGGGCCGCGACCTCCTCGGCAACTGCGTCGACGCCTATATGTCGGCGGTCGGTCAGCGCACCAACGAAATCATGAAGCAGCTGACCCTCCTGTCGGCGGTGCTGCTGCCGGTTACGTTCTTGTCGGGGCTGTTCGGGATGAACTTCCAGATGATGCCCAATGACTCGTGGACGGCCTTCGGGCTGGCGCTGGGCCTGATGTTCATCGTCGTCCCGGGAGGGATGTATCTGTGGGTCCGCCACAAGGGGTGGCTGGGCAACGACGCGACCCCGCCGGCGGAGTCGGAGTAGGACGCTGGAGGCTGGCGAGCCGGTGCTGACCGCCACGCCCGGCGCGGAGGAGAGCGCCGCCTAGGCGCTGAACAGCTTCTCCAGCTCGCTCTCGACCTTGGTCTCGGTGGTGCCCTTGGCGACCGAGAGCTCCTTGACGATCAGGCTCTTGGCGGTGTCGAGCATGCGGCGCTCCCCGAACGACAGGGTCTTGGTGTTCTTCAGGCGGTAAAGATCGCGGAAGACCTCGGCCACCTCGAACAGGCTGCCGGTCTTGATCTTCTCCATGAAGCCGCGGTAGCGACGGTTCCAGGTCTGCTTGTCGATGTGGACTTCCTTCTCGCGGAGGATGTCGTAGACCTCCTGGATCTGGTCCTTCTGCACCACCTCGCGCAAGCCGACCTGCTCGGCCTTGTCGATCGGCACCAGGATGCGCATGTCGGTATCGAGGATGCGCAGGCAGTAAAAGCGCTGAATCTTGCCGGAGATTTCCTTCTGGTCGATCCCGACAATTTCCGCTACGCCCTGAGCCGGATAGACCGCCTTATCGCCGACTTGGAACTGGAGCATACATCCCTCCTACAACATGGCTGGAACATGACTGGCAACGAGCCCCGGACGACGTCGAGACGAGCCCTATCCGAGCCCGCTCGTCGCGCCGGGCTGAACCAAGCTCGATGCCTGCTGTTCTCGTTCATCCAGACTTGCGGGCGATTCCTTCGGTAACTATTGGGAACCAGAGAGCCAGACAGACTGCGCAGGTGCGACCACATATAGAAGCGGCTGCGACAGTTGAGTACAGGAGCGCCCGATCGGCGGTAATAAAACCACAAGTATGCTTTTCATTTCAAGGGGTTAGCGCGTCAAACGCGCGATAGTGCCCCGCCGACCGAGAGTGAGCAATTTTTCCGTCGGAGATTTTTTCCCGAACTTTTCCCCCGGCAGAGCTCCCGCCTGAGATCGGACCCAGATCGGACTAAGATCGGGCCCAGATCGAACCCAGATCGGACTCAGATCGGACCCAGACCGGACCCAGACCAGACCCAGACCAGACCCAGATCGGAATAGCTCGGGTCGAGATCGGCAGCAGATCGGCGGAAGCTTCGGTGGAGCCTGCGGCGGCCGGGGGCTTAGTTGAAGTCGGCGATTCGCCAGCCGTCCGGCTCGCGTCTTAGATCGATAAAAAAGCGCGGGTCGTACTGGATTCGGGCGTGATCGGTGGTCTCGGTGGTGGTCTCGATCGGCTGGCCGCGGGAGAGGTTGGCGCGCAGGCGCTCGATGCGCTCGGCGAGCTCCGCTTCGAGGCTCTGGCGCTCGGACTTGGTGAGCAGGCGCAGCAGCGCCGGGTAGTTTCGCTGCTCGGCGGCGGCGAGCAGGAGCCGCAGCGCGGCCTCGGGGGTCTGGGCGCGCACGGCCTGCAGATCGGGGTCGCGGATCCGCCAGAGGCTGCTCTGGCCAGCGATAAACTGCGCAGCCGGCACGGGGGTGAGGATCAGCTGGGCTCCCTGCGGCAACGTCACCACCGCCCGAACGGTGAGAGTCGGCGCGGCGGCCGGGCCGAGCGACTTGACCGGGTCAACCGGGCCGGCGGTACCGGAGCGTGTCAGCTCCGCCGGGGCGCTTGCGCGGGCGAGGCCACCGCCCAGGACCTGGCGCAGCTGCGCCGCCTGGGCGCTACGTTCTGCCTTGGTGTCCTGCCACTGCTGGGTGAACTGCTCGTAGGGCAGGCCCTGCTGCACCGCCTGACCGAGCAGCGCGTAGGCGGCCTTGGGATCGTCGCGCTCCAGCGCCTCGCGGTAGCGGCTGAGCGTCAGCAGCGGAGTAAGCGCGGTCTGCGGTCGCGCTCCGCACCCGATAAGCGCCAGGCTCATGGCGAGCCCGCACAGCATGCAGCGCAGCGCCTGGGCAAGCGGCCAATCCCGCTGGCCGCGGCGTGCCGCGACCGAGGCAGGCCTCGCCGATCGCCGCCGAACGGCCTGGCCAGCCTGGGACTTTTTTAGCTTGGAGGGTAGGCGATCAGGGTAGGTACACATGCGCAGTGGGGCTCAGCGAAGACTCGTTAACGCTGACTTTGTAAACCGCCGTTCACGGGGTCGGCAAGCAGGAAACCGCCGCGCCCGCCCGCGGGACCCGGGAACGCGGGCGCGCCCTCCCGCACCTGGCCAGGTAAGTAATCAATAGCTGACGGGGACTCGTCGCCGAAATCGTGGCCGCACGCTCGCCGAGGGCCGGCACGCGGCGCGCCCGAGCGCCACGAAATAGTGCTGGCATTGCGGCACGCCGCTTGTAGGATGGAAGAGTAAAAGGTCTATCGACTCCGTCGCTGGAGGGATTCTGATGCTCCGGACTTCTTACGCCACGAGTTTACGGTCTCGTTTTTCGCAGCTCACCCAAGCTCTGCTGCTGCCCCTGCTGGTTGCGGCTCTGGGGGTAGTCGCCGGCTGCGATAACGGCAACAACCAAACCGAGCGCCGCTACTGCGACACCAGCGGCTGCTACGGCTGCGTCGGGGATAAGTGCTATCCGGTGCCCGGCGATCCAGCCAAGCCGGATCCAGTCCCCGGCCAGGTATCGAGCTGCGATACAGACGCAGCGTGCACGGCCGGCAACCTGTGCAACCTCGGCCACTGCGAGCCCGCGTGCGCCTCGGATGCAAGCTGCGCCAGCGGTGAGTCCTGCGTCTCCGGCCACTGCCGGCCGATGGGCGCCCCGCAGTGCGGGATCGCCGGCGCCCTGTGCACCGCCGATGCGCAGTGCGGAGCCAACCGTAAGTGCGTGGCCCGCGCCTGCGCCTCCGACTGCACCGCCGGCGCCTGCGCGCTCGGCCAGGTGTGCAGCAACGGCTCGTGCATCGAGGATCCGGCTCCCATGGCGGCCCAGTGCCAGTTCGACCTCGACTGCGGCGCTGGCAAGGGCGGCTTCCGCTGCGTGAACGCTTACTGCCTGCCGACGTGCAAGGCCAGCACCCAGTGCACCGGCGGCGCGACCTGCGTAAGCGGCATCTGCCGCGGCAGCCGGCTCGCCGGCTAAAGGCGGCGCGGCGCTTGTAGACGCTCTTTGTAGACGCCAGCACTTCCGGTTCATGTTCACCGCGCTGCCCTTCGGGGTCGCGCGGTTTTTTTATTTTCACACGGTGGTCTGGCGGCCAGGGCCACGGGGGGACGGCCAGTTTTTGATTGACCGCGATCGAGCTTGTCCGTAGCCTCCACCCCTCTCTTGCCTGCGCACGGACTCGCGACGGCTCCGGTCGGGGCACGGGAATCCAAGAGCGAGCACCATGAGCCCTTTACAGCTACACGACCTGCGGACCAAGAGCGACGCGGGCTGGATCTTTCGCGCCGGTCGGCTGTTTTCCGAGCAGGCCGAGACCTGGACGACGCTGCAAAAGACCCCGGCCTACAGCGAGCTGTGCGGCGCGGCGCGCGAGCAGGCGGGGCGCTGCCCAGAGCTGCCGCCCGAGCAGCTGCAGAAGGACACCGAAGCGATCCTGATGTCCGGCGGGGCCCCCGCCGGCCTGCAGTGGCTGGAGGACGCCGGCGCCCTGCAGTGGCTTCTGCCCGAGCTGCACGCGACGGTCAACTTCTCGCAGGAGGCCGGTCGCCGTCACAAGGACGTCTGGGAGCACACCAAGCAGGTGGTCTGGCAGGCGGCACCGCGGCCGGCAGTGCGCTGGGCCGCCCTCTTGCATGACATCGGCAAGGTCAAGACACGCACCTTTACCGACGACGGCAAGGTCCACTTCCACCGCCACTCGGAGGTCGGGGCGCGGATGTTCGAGGACGTCAGTCGCCGCTTCCGGTTCGAGCGCGAGACCAGCCGTACCCTGCGCTTCCTCATCCTGCATCACCTGCGCCCGAACCAGTACGTCGAGTCCTGGACCGACTCGGCGGTGCGCCGCTTCGAGCGCGAGATGGGCGCCTACCTGCCCGACCTGCTCGACCTGTCGCGGGCCGACATCACCTCACGGCGGCCTGGCAAGCGCCAGACCGCGCTCGAGAACCTGGACGCTCTGGCGGGTCGCATCGATGGCGTGCGCACCGCCGACGCGACGCGGCCGCTGCTCCCCGGGGGCATCGGCGATGCAATCATGGAGAAGTTCCGGCTGCCGCCGTCTCGCCTCATCGGCGACCTGAAGCGCGCCCTGGAAGCAGAGATTGCCGCCGGCGAGCTGGAGCCCTACCAGGAGGCCAGCTTTTATCTGCCCGAGGTCGAGCGGCTCCTGGCGAAGCTGCCCACTACTCCTTGCGTCTGCCAGGAGTAAGTCGCCGCGTCACGAGCTCACGCTCGGTGCGCAGCCTCGAAGCTGGGAGTCCGAGCGGCTCCGGTTGGGGCGCCGCCTGGCCCAGGCTATAACGACCGCGACCATAGCACGCTGGCCGCCTGGCCATCCAGATCGCCGCTGAGGACGAGCGCGCTACCGGCCGCACCCGCGGCGGCGCCAAGGAGAGCCTGGAGCGCCGCGGGCTGCGCCGCCGAGTGGCGCTGGCCGTGCCGAGC
>DAOMZC010000249.1:0-7993 GCA_035437965.1 Pseudomonadota bacterium | reverse complement strand
CGGGCAGCGTGAAATTCGGGGTGGTCACGCATTTGCGGGGCGCTGTACTAAGCGGGGGGTGCCCGACCAGGTCGTCCGATGGTGGCGGTGGGGGTGCCCAGGGGTGCCCGGGGGGTGCCCAGCTCACGCTCTGCCGCGCTCCCTACTTTCGGCAGCATGAAGCCGATCGCCGTGGTCACGAGCATTCCGGCCGCCGGCACCAAGCCGGGGGCCATCGCGGGAGCGCTGCAGGTCGGCGCCGCCAACATGGTGGAGATCACCGGCATCGCCGCGGCCGGGAACAAGCTCTACCTGCTCCGCTGGCACCCTGACATCGGCTCTGGCGTCTGGCGACCGTGGAAGTCCGACCGGCCGTTCACCCCGGACGCCAACGGCTACTTCAGCGGCAACATCGAGCTGCCGACGGGCGGCGGCGAGTACTTCATCATGTTCAGCACGTCCGCCCTCGAGGGCGCCGTGACCGACTGCTACGCCCAGACGAGCACCTACCGATGAGCGGCGACGTCATCGGAATCGAGCCGGCGCCCCCGGGCACGCCTGGGCCGGCCGGGCCGGCTGGCAGCGCCCCCACTGGCACCTTGGCGGCGATCACGCTGCCCGGGACCTTCTTGGCGCGGCTCTCCACCGGCCTCACCGCGCACGATGGCAGCGAAGCCAGCGCGAAGGCGCTGCTGGGCGGTGGCGTGTGCTCCACCGGAGGAACGGCCGGAGCCACCGTCACCTACTACCCGGGCGGCGGCCTGGCTCCGGTGGGCGGCGCCACCGGCTGGCCGCAGAACGTACCGCTGTTCCCGAACGCGGCTGGGGGCATGGTGGCCCGGGGCGATCCGACGCTCACGGGGATCTATAGCCGCGAGTGCGGCACTTACGACGGAACCCATTTCGCTGTCGCTATCGGACAGACGGAGGCGTTTTGATGAAGCGTGTTCTTTTAGTCCTGGCGTCGCTCTTGGCGCTGTCCTCCCCGGCGAGCTCGCAGAGCATCCTGCGGTGCCGGACCTCGGGCGGTGCCGCGGTCGACTGCGCGCAGCCAGTCGCCCAGGCGTACATCCCATCGACCATCCCCGCCACGAAGGTGGGCGCAGGGACGGTCAGCAACTCGGTCTTTGGCTACCTGGCCAACGTCACGAGCGACATCCAGGCGCAGATCAACGCGGCTGTCTCCGCTATGGTGTCGCTGTCGAATGCTGCACCGGCCTCCGTCGGGAGTGCCTCGGCGGGCGTTGCGGCGATGGCATCTCGCTCTGACCACGTCCACGCCCACGGCAATCAGGGGGGCGGGTCTCTGCATCCGGACGCCATCGCCGGCGGCGCATCCGGGTTCTTGTCCGGGGCGGACAAGACCAAGGTCGACGCGATTCCGACGCCAACCGGCGGGACTGTGAATCTGGCGACCACCGACTATACGGTGACCGGCGGTTTCGCGGATATCGGCCTCAATGCAGCGCTTCCCGACGCTGGTACGTACCGGATCACCATCGACCTCTGGCTCGTCATAAACGCCGGCAGTCCGAGTACCGGCGACCAGTTCGTCTACCTGAGGCTCTACGATAATACGGCGGGCGCCGTGCTCGCAAACTCGAGTAGGTCGCTCGGTTGTATCGACGCCGGTGGGCTGTCTGCGAGCTTCAGCAGTTCGGTCACATTCCGGGTGACCATTGCCTCCGGACGGACCATCAAGACTCAAGCGTACATGGACGGCTCAGAAGACGCTCGCATCAAGAGCGCCGGATCTGGCTTCCAGTACACGCAACTGAATTGGGAGAAGGTGAGCAACTGATGCGCGCTCTATTCATGATTCTGACGGCCTTCCTCTACGCCTGCGGTCCCGCCGAGCAGGCGCCGACTATCACCACCGGCCCGAACATCGTCCGCACGGCGGCCGGCTGTGCACGCCCGCTATCCGATGGCCGGTACATCAACGACAAGCTGGGCGTGTCGTGCCACTTCGCCAAGCTCAACGGGGCCCGGGTCTGCATCCCCGATGGTCTGCCCGCAGTCATTGGAGGGAGCTGCATTCCGACTGGAGACCCCACCGGGCAATTTAAGGTCACCATCGACCTCAGCAAGGACGGATGCGGGGCAGTCCCGGGTAGGTACGTGCTCTTCCCGAAGGACACCGGCGCACCGCTCAAGTGCGATGATTTCGTAGGGAGCATCCGCGAGGTCAAACCAGCACTATCAGCAGATCAGCGCACCTACTTCGGGCCGAACAACAGAGACTGCAAACTCTCGCCTCTGACGGCGAGTCCTGAGTATCCGTATGTCGACCTCGTGAGCCCGTCGATAGTGCTGTACGAAGATGACATGCCGGCGGAGGTGTGCCGGTGACGCGCAATCTCTGCCTCCTTGCGGGCCTGCTGCTTTCAGCGTGCGCGCTGCCCGAAGTCGTCCCAGATACGCCGGTCAGGGCTGGCCGGGGGGCGCGAACGGTGACCTACGCTTCATCCGGCGGGCCGATTCCGGACCAGGACTTCAGCGCCGACCCCGGCGCCGTGGACGGCCAAGTCGAGCGGTCCGCCAACTTCGCCGCCAACACCGAGGCAGCGCTGGCCACCCCTCCCATGCGCGGCGGCGGCTTTGCGTCCTTCGAGCAGGCCAGTAAGTGTACGGTACTCCTCACGGCCGCCGAGGCCGCCGTGGCCCCCTGTGCCGAGGAGCTTTTCGTCGACAACTGCGGCGATGGCAAGGGTCACTACAGGGGCAGCGAGTGCCCGCGCTGTGAAGTCCTGCGCGAGAAGGACAACGAGCTCAAGTCCCAAGGCTGTCCGCCCCGCGTAACCTACCCGCCCTATCGGCTGTAGCCACCGTCGCCGCGCGGCCTCCTCCCTACCCTTCCAGGTGTGCCCCGATTTGACCCGACGACTCGGCGTCGCCTCAGTGGCGCGGCCCAGCGGCGCATCTCCGCCCAGGCCAGCGCCGCTCCAGCTGGCGAGCCCATCGGCGCTTCCGCCGCGCGGCACTCCGGCATAACGTCGCGGATTTTGGCTGACGTCGCGGCGCCGCCTCTCCAACTCGGCGTGCAGGCGTGTGAGGCGTGGGTCCAGTCCGTGAACCTCCGCGCGGTGCAGCTGGCCACGGCCGGCGCCGATGCCGAGCGGGTGCGCCTGGTGCGCGGCTGCGTGCGCAAGATCGGGCAGCTGCGGGACAAAGCCCGGCGCAGCGAAAAGGCGACCGAGCTGCGGCGGATCCGCCAGGGCCTGCAGGTCGACCTGCTTGCGGACTGCCCGCCGCTTGACGACCCGATCCCGGCCTGCGCCTGGGCCTTCCTCCGCCTGTGCGCCGTGCTGCACCGGGTCTGCACCGAAGCCGACCTGCAGCCGCGGCCCTACCGCGACCTGGTCGAGACCATCGCCGCCTCGGGCTTCGTCCCGTGCAAGGGCGCGATCGACGACTTGACGCGGCAGCTGCGGAGCCCGTCGCGGTGAGATGCCCGCTCTATCGCAAGACCGCGAGCTCGACCAGCTTCTAGCCGAGGCGCAGCCTCAGAGCCGATATGAGGACCTGGCTGTCTGGTTTCGCCGCCTGACCGTCCTGTCCGAACGCCCCATCCCCGACACCGCGGAACTCACCGCGCCGGACGGAACCAGGCTCCGGGTGCGCAATGCGAGCGGCGTCATCGCATGCGGCAGCAACCCGCCCGGGCGCAGCGCGCAGCTGCAGGACGGCACCCGCCTTTCGTGGGAAGGCGGCACGGCAGAGCTGCGGGTCGAGGTCCTGGCGCGCTTTGGCGGACGCTGGGACCACCTGGAGCAGCGCTTCACGGCCGAGCCATCCGAGCGCCCCTTGGTCTTCGACGTGCAGGAGTCGCAGGTCGAGGTCACCCGGTGGTTCGCCGCCTGGTGGACCCGGTTCCGCGCCGGCGCGCCGCAGGAGCACTCGGCCGCGGTGGTCGTGGACGACCGCGGCGGCGGCAAGACGTGGATTTGCTGGATGCTGCTGCTCGCGGCAGCGGTCGACATGCCGCTGCATCCCGATGGCGCCGAGCTCGTCATCTGGGCCGTGTCCAAGAGCCACACCGAGCGGGAGGAGCTCGACCGCGAGCTGCGCACCTGGTTGCCGGCGTCCTGGTACCGCCTGGTGCTGGCACCCAAGCCCTTTGTGCGCCTGGCCAGCGGCACCATCATCTGGCTGCGCAGCGCCGACGACCCCGAGACCCTGAAGCAAGGTCGCGTGGACCTTGTGTGGATCAACGAAGGTGCCAAGATGGATGCGCGAGCCTTCGAGAACGCCATCCCCCGGACCGGCGACCGCTCGGGGCTTTGCCTGGTGGCGACCAACCCGCCCACCGCGGCCTACCCGCCCGGCGCCTGGATTCAGGAGCTCTGGGAGAAGTCCGAAGAAGCGCGCGCCAACGGCGACCCGAACCCGGTCATCTTTCTTCGCTGCAACAGCTCCCTCAACGTCGCCATCAATAAGGCGGCCAAGCAGCGGGTCAACATCCTTCTGCGGTGGCTGAGCCCCGAGCGCGCCGCGGCCGACGCCGACGGCTTGATCCTGCCCGTCGGCCGCTACGCCTACCGCCCGCCTTTCAATCCGGTGCAGCACGTGCGCGTCTTCGACCCGGAGGAGTGGGGCCCGCTCGACATCACCAAGCAGATCACGGCGAAGCTCGATGGCCAGCCGGCCGAGTGGGTGCTCGGCCACGACTTCCAGTTCAACCCGGGCAACGCCGCGGTGGCCATCAAAGCCTACGGAAAAATCGAAAGGCCGGTCTTCTGGGTCCACTCCGACTTCCTGGAGGAAGGCGACGAGAACGAGTTGCTGAGCGCCCTGGAGGCGGACCTGGAGTGGGTGACCCACCACGACTTCAAGGCCGAGCCGCGCTTCGCCAGCGGGAACACCGTTTCCATCGGGGACCCTTCGGGCAGCTGGCAGAACTATGTACACGCCACCGGCAAGGACTCGTTTTCCGTCTTCCGCTCCCGCGGCTGGAGGCTGCGGCCGCCGATCAAGCCCAAGGATCGCGACAGCAAGCCGCCGCACCCGCCGGTTCACTTGCGGATCGCGCGCCTGAACGCGCTCATCGCTGCCGAGCGGCTGTTCATCGCCAAGGGGCCGACGACCGAGCGCCTGGCGCTGAGCCTGCGTAAGTGCCAGGTCAAGCGCGGCACGCTCGGCCGCTTCAAGCCGTGCGGCGATGAAGCGCACCTGACCGACGCGCTGGGCTACGCCATCTGGTGGCTGCTGCCCAAGTACATCTCGCCACTCACCACGCGCCACCTTGCCCGTTCGCTTGGGGCGGGCTGGCGCAAGCGCTGAGGCGCTGCTCCCTACCCTCCGGGGGCACATGGGCCTCACCGCCGACATCAACGCGAACCTCCGGCGCGTCGCCCAGCGATTTATCGACGGCGTCATCGACCGGCTTGCGCCGCGGCCGACCGTGCAGCAGCAGGCCGGCCTGGCTGCGGCCGCGCTGCTCGAGCGCGCCAAGCGCGAGGTCGCGCAGCGAAGCGCCAGCGTCCCGCCGCCGATAGTCCCGGGCACCGGCCAGAGCTACGGCGGTACCGGCATCGACCGCATGGTCAACGCCGACCAGCAGCGGCGCTTTGGTGCGCCGGACGCCATGCGCGGCCGCGCCACCGCGTTCACCGGCCCCTCCCCGCAGGCGTATACGCAGTACCCCGAGATCACGATCGGCTATATCGCGCAGGTTCATACCCACGTCCAACGCAACGGCTATATGTGGGACAAGGCGGACCTCGACACCCGCATCCTGCGCGAGCACGAGCACTGCCAGCCCGCGGACCGCAGCCGGCGCGCCTGGATCTTCAGCGCCCCGATGCGGCTGCGCCCGCGCAACGAGACGCGCCTGGCGCTGCTCGTGCGCAACGCGGTGCAAGCCGTGCTCGACGACATCGACGGCTTTGACTCCTCGGTCTGCGAGATGCAGATCGCCAACATGTCGGGCCCGAGCCTCACCGAGGTCGTCTACCGGCCGCGGAGGCTGCGCGTCGTCGTCGACCGCAAGCGGGCCACGGTCGTCGACTCCGAGTGCGTGGCGTCGCTGGAGGCAATCCCCCTGCGCTCGACGGCCTTTGACATCGAGACGGACAAGATCTTCGTCAACCAGGGCGGCTGGGGCTGGATCGACCCGTTCAAGGACCCCTGGAGCGGCCGCGAGCTCCGCAAGGTCGTCTACCACAAGGCGTATGGCGACGGCCCGGCCCGCCTTCGGGGCTACGGCTTCGCGGCTCATCACATGCACTGGATGAGCAAGTTTGGCTGGGAGAAGCTCGGCAACCTCGCCGAGGTCTACGGACTCCCAACGCCCTACCTGCAGCCCAAGGGCGACGAGCAGATCACCGATGAGGACTACGCCCAGGGCGAGCAGGCCCTGGCGGACCTCGGCAAGGCCATTCCTGCCATCCTCAACGACAAGCTCGGCGAGGTCAAAACGACGCCGGTTCCCTCTGCGGTGACGCCGATTCAGCAGGCGCTCATCGGCATGGCGAACACGGGGCTGTCCAAGCTCATCACCGGCCAGACGCTGCTGATGGAGATGGGCGGCGTCGGCTCGTACAACGCGGGCGACAACCACGCCGACCAGCAAGAGGCCGTCCAGCGGATCGACGCCAAGCTCACGGCCGGCACGCTCAACTCGCAGCTGCTCCGCTACATCGTGGAGCTCAACGCAGCGGCCTGGGCGCTGGCCTTTGCGCCCTACTCCGAGGGCGAGCCGTGCACGCCCGACACCATCCGGCAGTGCGTCCCGTGGATCCTGTGGGACGTGAGCCGCAAGCTCACCAAGGTTGAGCGCCTCAAGATGTTCATCGACGCGGCCGACGCGGGCCTGCAGATCGACACCGACCAGGTCTATGAGGAGTGCGCGTTCCGGCCGGCGCTTTCCCCCGACACCGCGCTGCGCGGCACCCAGGCGGCTAAGCCCAGCCCGCAGACCGCGGGCGCGGCGGCGCCGCCAGCAGCCGCCGATGACCCCGAGCTCCCTACCTCTCAGGAAGCGGCATGAAGAGGAGCGCCCCGCAAACTTACCGGGCCGAGATTGTCGGGCCGGTCGACGACAGCCGAACCGTCTGGTTCCGGCTGAATACGGGCGCGCGCGACCGGCACGGGACGATCTTCGAGCCCGCCGGCCTGCGCCTGGAGAACTTCATCCACAACCCGGCGTTCGTGTGGAACCACCGCGACGCGGAGGGCACCGCCGAACCCGACGACGCGATCGGGCGCGTGCTGCAGCTCAAGGTCGACGACGCGTCAGTCCTTATCCAGGTCGAGTTTGCGCGGACGCGCAAAGCGGAACTGTGCCTCAAGCAGGTGCAGGACGGCTTTTTGCGGATGGTCAGCGTGCGCGCCCTGCCCCTGCGCAAACACCAGGAGGGCGATGTCACCGTCTATGACGAGTGGGAGCTCTGGAGCGCCTCGCTGTGCATTGTCGGCAGCAATCCCGAAGCCCTCGCCCTTCGCTACCTACTTTCCATGCCCGAGGAGATTTCCCCGATGGACGTGACTGCCTTGCTTGAAAAATTGGGTCTGGCCGAAGGCGCGACCTTTGAACAGATGCTGGTCGCCTGCGCCACCATGTGCGCGCGGAGCGATGAGGACAAGGCGATGCTCGCCGGCGTCATGGCGGCCAAGCCGGAGCCCATGAGCGGGGAGATGGCGGACGCCGAGCGCGGCGCCGACTCCGAGGAGGACGCCGAGGACAAAGAGGCCGACACGGCCGAGCGCGCGGCGGGCGATGACAAGCCGCCCATGCTCGACAAGGGGGCCAAGGACAGCGACCCGGCGATGCGGGCCGCCCTCGCGATGGCGCTGGAGGCGGCCCGCGCCGCTCAGGCGAAAAAGCCCGCCGGCGCCGCCGCGCAGCGCGACCCCGTGAAATGGGTCGACGCTCAGATCAAGGCCGGCCGCTGGGCCGCGACCGGCCGCGCGCAGCTGCTCGCCCTGGCGCGCAGCGCGCCCACCCAGGCCGCGCGCGCCGTCAAGCTCATCCCCGAGGGCAGCTTCCCGGTCCACCGGGAGCGCCTGGGCG
>DAOMZC010000248.1:0-7996 GCA_035437965.1 Pseudomonadota bacterium | reverse complement strand
GAAAAAGAATCTGAACATGTTCAAGGTCGGCGAAAAAGAGCAGGCGGAGCTCCTTGAGACGCTCGCGCCGATGAAAAAGGGGATCGTGAACCCTCCCGTGTCCTAGGATTTTCACCTGAGCTCGCGCCGGCGCCGTTATGGCCCCGGCCGGATGCTCGCGATTCCCCCTCGCCAAGCTGCCGTTTTTATTCGTGATAACGCAGTGCGGCATAGTGATTGCGCTCGCGCCGCTTGGGGCCTAAAGTAGCTGCAGAATGCACCAAGCGGCACCGCATCAGGCTGCACTTACCGACGTGCTGGTCGATGATGTGACTTGGCGGTGCGCGACGCGGGCGCGCCGCGCGGAGTGGACGCAGGCGATCAGCGAGCTCGTTGAGGAAGCCGTGCTGCGCACGAGCGCCGCGGTCGACACCCTGCGCGCCTACGTCCTTGTCGAGTCGGCGAGCGTATCGATGTCGTTCGTCGACTCGCGCGGCGTCGAGGTCGGCCGGCTGGCAGTGAACCGGCTGACGATCGCGCCGGTGTTCCGCGAGTATATGAAGATCCTCCGCTCGCTGAGTCAGGGGGATCTGGCCGAGATCTCGCCGCACTATGAGGCGCTCGACATCGCCCGCCGGCTGGTGCATGACGACGCGGCGGAGCTCTTGCAGCGGCACAGTGAGCTTGTGTATCCCGATCAGTCGACGGCGCGGCGGATGTTCACGCTCCTGGTGCTGCTCACCCACGATACGACCAAGCTGCACGCGGTGCCGCAGTGGCCGACGTAGGGGCAGAGGCCGGCGATCTCGCGCTCACCCTGCTCGGCGTAGATGGCCAGCCGCGGCCCGAGCTGGACGGCCAGGCGCTGGTGGGCGGCAGCCCGCAGAGCTTCTGGTCGTGCACCGAGCTGGGCGGGCTGGAGCTGCGCTGGCCGCCGGCGCGGACGCCCGGGCCGCAGTACCTCCGCTTGTGCTTCGCCGGGGTGGCGACGGTGGATACCTGGAACAGCTGGCTGCGGGCGCCGCAGCTGCCGCCGCTCGGCTCGTTCTTGCTGAACGGTAGCGCCGCGGATGTCGCCGGGGAGCGACGGTTTCAGGTCAATCTGTCACCGGCGGCTCCCGAGGCGCCGTTCCGCGATGGGACGCTGATCGAGCTGTTGCTCGCCACGGCGGAGTCGCAGCCGAACTCGCAGGTGAACTCGACGCTCGTCCGCTTCCCGCCCGGACCCTGGCTGCTGCAGCGAGTCGAGATGGCGGCCGCGCCCTATCAGGGTGAGCCGCTGCGCGCCGGCGCGATGGTTTGCCCAGGGCCCGAGCGCGAGCTGTATCCCCTGCCCCAGCCGCACCTGGCGGCGATCGGCGATCCGCTGGCCGCTCAGCTTGCCGCGCTCGCCACCGGCACGCCCACCGTGCACGAGGTCTGGCGGCTGGCGCTGCCGTTTCGTGGCGGCGCCGTGCTCGGCGTGGTCGAGGGACCGGTGGTCACGCAGCTGTGGGACGGCGGCGTGGTGTGGCCGGAGCGCAGCGGGGCCTATTCGCGGGTCTGGCTGCGCCTCGGGCTGCCCGCCGCCGACCGGGCGCAGGCCGAGCAGCGCCTGGCCGAAGGCTATCTGCCGATCGCGGAGTCGCGCCTGCAAGCGATGACCGCCGATGGCGCAGTCGCTCTCTGCCAGACCGCGCTGGTCGATCTGCAGGGGGCGCTGCGCCTGCGCGTAGTCGCCCACGGCCTGGGTTCGCGACCAGAACCCGCCCTGCTCTGCCACGCCACCCGCGCCGGCCTCGTCAAGTCGCGCAACCAGCCGCGCTCCCAGGCGTGCATCTACGAGCCGCTGGAGGCCGCGCTGACCGCCGACTCGCTGCACATCGGCGAGACCGCCGCCGCGGTGACCCGCACCTCCCTCCCCGACGGCGCGCTGCAGCTGGAGGTCCGCCTCCCCCTGCCCTCCGCGCTGCCGCCGGCCGCCGGACCGCCGACCTCCTTCGCCGAGGCGCACGCGCAGGTCAAGGCCGAGGCCGAGCAGTTCCTCGCGGCGGGCGCGCGGCTCGAGCTGCCCGATCCCCACCTGCACAACGCCTGGCGCGCCCTGCTGCTCCACAACCGGCTGTTCCAGCGCGACGGAATCCTGCGCTACGGCCTGTTCCCCGGGGTCTACGACGGCGGTCTGTTCGGCGTCGAAGAGGGCTGGAATATCGTCGCGATGGCGCAGTACGGCCACCCCCGCCGCGCCCAGGCGCTGCTCGAGCGGACATTCTTTGCGCCGGAGTTCCTCAAAAAGGAAGGCCAGCACCACCAGTACCGCAGCGGTCTGTGCATCACCTACGCCCGCGATGTGCACGCCCTGACCGGCGATCAGGCGGCGCTGCGCCGCCTCTGGCCGCTCATTACCGAGAACGCCGACTGGATCAGCGCGGCGTTCCGCAGCACCCAGAAGCTCGACGAAAATGGCGCGCGGCCGGTGCACTACGGGCTGCTCCCCAGGCACACCTACGGCGGCGACCTGACCGAGCCGACCTACAGCCTGTACGGCAGCTCGGCCGCCTGGCGCGGGCTGCGCGACGCGGCGCTGCTGGCGCAGGCGGTCGGCGACCCGCGCGCCGCGCAGTGGGCGCAGGCGGCGCAAGAGACGCGGGTGAACCTCCTCATCACCGCCGAGCGGATCTACAAGCGCGACGCCACCCCGCCGTTCCTGCCGTTTCGCACCGACGAGACCGGGCAGTCGCCCAGCGCCGGCGACTATCACCAGCTGTTCGCCTCGCTGATTCTTGAGACGGCGCTGTTTGGCTGGCAGGGGCGGTGGGCGCGCTCGATTACCGACTACCTGGAGCAGACGGGGCGGCAGACCCTGGGCGTGGCCCGCTTCGATCAGTGGTTCGGGCGCCTGGGGGTGGACGCCGAGTACTCGCGCGGGACGCAGCTGTGCGCGCTCCACCGCCGCGACTTCGATCGGTTCTACCTCGGGGTGCTCGGGCAGGTCGGGCTCTCCTGTGATCCGTATACGTTCGTGTCGCCGGAGACCGCGATCGTCCTTTTCTCACGCCAGGAGTATGGCGAGCGCCTGCGCGCGGTGGCCGAGCAGCCGGCGCGCTTCGACTCCGATCCCTGCTCGGCGGGCACGGCGGTGATGCTGCAGTACCTGCGCTACCTCCTGGCCCTGGAGGAGCGCGACGAGGACGACCTGCCCACCGGCACGCTGTGGCTCGGCGCCGGAGCCCCGGCCGCGTGGTTTGCTCCCGGCCAGAGCTTCGCCGCGCACGAGCTGCCGACAAGCCTTGGGCAGGTGTCGCTGCGCTGCCACAGCACCGCGACCACCGTGACCTATGAGCTGGAGGTCCGACCGCACACGGCGGAGCGTCCGCTGCCGGTCGAAGCGTTCTACTTCGACAGCGACGGGAAGCGTCGGTCGCGCCGGGTGCTGGTCAGCGGCGCGCAGACTCTGCAGCTGCCGCGCCGCGACTAGGCAACAAAGCGAGCGCACAATTCGCTCGAAACGGTTGCAGCACGGCAGTCCGCCCTTAACAATACCTACATGCGAGATGACCTCCGAAACTACATGCGAAACCGATCCACTGTATGCACCGGCGTACATCGCTCCCGCTGGGTTACCAGGCTGACCGGGTCGCTGACGCTGCTGGCTTGCGTGGCGGCCGGGGGCGCCGCCCACGCCGGTCCCAAAGACTTCATGATCTTCACCCCGGGCCTGGGTGGCGACGCCGAGCAGGCCAAGCCCTATATCGATCGATTCGGGCAGTTCCTCGACAAGCAGCTCGGCTGGCCAGTCGGCTCTGCCAAGGGCACCTTCTACTCCTCGCGCAAAGAGGCGCTGGCCGGCATCACGCCGCAGAAGCCCGGCTTCGGGGTGATGGAGGCGTCGCTTTATCTGGAGCTGCGCGCGGCGCACCAGGCCGAGGTGCTGGCGCAGGTCGACAGCGAGGATCTCAACTCGCCGCGGCTGCATGTGGTGGTCAAAAACCCAGCTTACAAGTCGCTCGGCGACCTCGCGGGCAAGAAGCTGTGGACCACCCTGGCCGACTCGCCCAAGTACCTGGGGAACGTTGTCCTCGACGGTAAGGGGCCGGCTGAGACGCGGTTCTCGCTCAAGCAGATAGGCATCTACAGCAAGGGCGTGCGCGCGGTCCTGCGCGGTGAGGCCGACGCGACGCTGGTAAACGATCAGCAGCTGGAGGCCGCCAAGAAGATGGAGGGCGGGGCCGAGCTGCGGAGCATCTACGACTCGCCGCCGCTGCCCGCCCTGGTCGTGGTCGCGCTCGACCGTGAGCTGCCGGCCGCGGAGGCGCAGAAGCTCGGCAAGACGCTGCTGGCCATGTGCACGGCGCCGCAGGGCAGCGACATCTGCAAGGAGATGCACATCCGCAAGTTCGTGCCCGTAGATAAGGCCGCGCTCAGCGCCGCGCAGAAGCTGTACGAACACCCATAAGCCCACGGGGCTCCCAGGGGACTACCATGACGAAGAGATATTCGCAGCTCGGGATCTGCCTGACCTTGTCGCTTGCCGGGATGCACCTCGGCTGCGCGCCGGCGTCCGACGTAAAGGGTCCGCCGCCGCTCAGCGCCGAGGCGCTGCCCACCGAGCCCGAGGCCCTGCTCAAGGTGGCCGACGAGCAGTTCGACTCCGGCTCGACCGGCTTCCGCAACGCCCAGGTCGCCATCGAGCGGGCGGTGCAGAAAAATCCCGACTGGGCGAGCAGCAAGGCCGGCTATGGCGCGCAGTGGCGCCTCGCCCGCGCCGCTTCCGAGCAGTGCACCCTTGACGACGGCGGGCCCTGCTCGTCGGTGTTGCCGGCCGGCCTTGCGGCAGGCAAGAAGGCGGTGGAGCTGGAGCCCGACCGCATCGAGGGGCACTACTACCTGGCGGCGCTGCACGGCTTCAACGCCCAGACGCAGCGCGGCGGCGACGTGAAGCCGCTCGTCCAGCTGATGATCAGCGAGGGCGACCTTGCGGCGAAGCTCGACGAGCGCTTCGACAGCGGCGGGCCGCACCGGCTGCTCGGTACGCTCTATGCGCGCGCCCCTGCCCCGCCGGTCGCGGTCGGCGATCCCGAAAAGGCGGTCACCCACCTGCAGAAGGCCGTCGCGCTGGCGCCGGACTACCCGCCCAACCAGATGTACCTGGCGGAGGCGCTGATCGCCGACGAGCGCTACCCCGACGCCGAGGCCGCGATCCAGACCACCCGGAAGCTGCTGGCCGATAGCAAGTGGGACAAGCGCCGCGCCGCCTGGAAAGACGCGCTGTCCAAGATCGAGCGCAAGCTGCGCGCCAAGCAAGGCTAACCGGCTACTTCAGCTTCGTCGTCGCCCGCCGGCAGATAAACAGGAGCCGCGGGTGGCGATCCTCGGCATAGCGCCACTTGCGCACGAGCTGCCAGCCGTGCTCGCCCAGACACTTGCTGAGCGGTGAGTCCTCCCGCGCCGATCGGCCGACGAGCCCCGGCACCGATCGGAGCCGCGCCAGGGTCGTGCGGGTCGGCCGGTGGTATCCGCGCTCCAGGTTGCGGATCGTGCCGTCTGAGAGTCCCGCCAGGCGGGCGAGCTGCAGGCGGCTGAGCCCCGCCGCCTCGCGCCGCATCCGCAGTCGGTGGCCCCAGATCTCCAGGTCCTCCCCGTCTTCCGGTTCCCGCAGCGGCGGCGGCACACGGGGCCGCGGCCCGTCGGGCAGGTAGTGACGCGCCCGCGCGAGGATCCGCGCCACCTTATCGAGCAGGCGCTGGCGCTGCGGCGGCGCGCCCGGGATCAGCTCACGACGGATGAGGCGAATGGCGGCGGAAAAGATTTCATGAGGCTGCAGAGTTTGAGGCTTCATCGGCAAGGCTCCGGATCGCGAGCACCGTATGCGCAGCGCCAGCGGGGCGCCAGGGCTTTACGAAACTTTTTTTTCCTGGCGACCGGCGCTCGAAAACGGCCGGCGCTCTAGAGCAGGCTTCCGTCCAAGCGAGCCGCGCGGTACATCTACGTGTATGCGCGAGCTCCGCAAGACCACCTGCAACCGGGACTGCCCGGACACCTGCCGCATCGTCGCTACCGTGGAAGACGGCCGCGTAACGCACCTGGCCGGCGATCCTGACCACCCGGTCACGCGCGGCTTTCTCTGCTATCGCACCAGCCACTTCCTGCAGACCCAGTACTCGCCGCAGCGCCTGGTCTCGCCGCTGCTTCGCGAGCCACGCTCGGGCCAGCTCGTGCCGGTGTCATGGACGCAGGCGCTGGACTACGCCGCCGCAGAGCTCCTGCGCATCCGCGCCGAGAGCGGTCCGGCCGCCATCTTCCACTACCACAGCGCCGGGTCGCTGGGCCTGCTCGGCAAGGTGGTGGACTCCTTCTTCGAGCGCTTCGGCCCGGTCACCGTCAAGCGCGGCGACATCTGCTCGGGCGCCGGCGACTACGCGCAGATGACGGATTTCGGCGACGAGGACTCAAACGATGTCTTCGACCTCCTGAACGCCAAGAACATCATCCTGTGGGGCAAGAACGTCTTTGTCTCCAGCCCCCACCTCATCCCGATCCTGCGCCAGGCGCGCGAGCGCGGCGCCCGCCTGTGCCTCATCGACCCGGTCCACCACAAGACCGCGACGCTGTGCGACAGCTACATCCAGCCCCGCCCGGCCGGTGACTTCGCCCTCGCAATGGCGATCACGCGGCTGCTGTTCGAGCGCGGCCTCACCGATCCCGACGCCGCGCAGTACTGTGACCACCTGCCCGAGCTGCGCGCCCTGGCCGAGAGCCGCTCGCTCGCCGCCTGGTGCCAGGAGGCCGACGTCGAAGTCGCCGTGGCAGCGGACCTCGCCCACCGGCTCGGCGTCGAGCGGCCCGCCGCCATCCTCGTCGGCTGGGGCATGGGGCGGCGCTCCAACGGGGCGGCGATCGTGCGCGCGCTCGATGCGCTCAGCGCGATCACCGGCAACCTCGGGGTCGCGGGCGGCGGGGTCTCGTTCTACTTCAAGCGCCGCGGGGCCTACGACACGTCGTTCGTGCGCGGCGAGTCGGCCGCTCCGCGCACGATCTGCGAGCCGCTCTTCGGGTCCGAGCTCCTGGCGATGCGCGATCCACCGATCCGCGCCGTGTGGATCACCGCCGGCAATCCGGTGGCCATGCTGCCCGATTCAAACACCACCGCCCAGGCGCTGCGCTCGCGGGAGCTGGTCGTGGTGGTGGACTCCTGGCTGAGCGACACCGCCGAGCAGGCGACCCTGGTCCTGCCAACGACGACGCTGCTGGAGGCCGACGACCTCCTGGGCGCCTACGGCCACCACTACCTGGGCGTCGCCCGGCCCGTGGTCGAGCCGCCGCCCACCGTCAAGAGCGACCTGCAGATCATCCAAGAGCTGGCCGCTCGCGTCGGCCTCGGCGAAGAGTTCGCCCCAAGCGCCCGCGAGTGGCAGCGCCGCATCGCCGAGCCCAAGCTGGCCGCGCACGGCATCACCCTGGAGACCATCGAGAGCGGCGCGGTGGCAAACCCGCTGTCGCCGAAGATCTTCTGCGCCGACCGGAAGTTCAAGACCGCGTCGGGCAAGGTCAACCTGGTCCACGCCGCCCCGGCGGCGCCGCCGCCCGCCGATCCCGAGTACCCGCTTCAGCTGTTGTCGCTATCGACGGAGAAGTCGCAGTCTTCGCAGTGGCCGCGGCAGCCCCGCGGGCCGGCATCGTGCACGGTTCACCCGGACGCCGCGGCGGGGATCGCCGATGGCGCGCTCGCTTCGCTAAAGTCGCGGCTCGGCGCGATGACCGTGCGCGTGGTGCACGATCCGGCGCAGCGACGGGACGTGGCGCTCGTTCCCAAAGGCGGGCACCTGCGCGACGGCCGCTGCGCCAATGCCCTCATCCGCGCCGCGACCACCGACAACGGCGAAGGCGGCGCCCTGTACGACGAGCCCGTGCGCCTTATGTCCCTCCCCTGACCAGAGACCGCGGCCGGCCTGGGCCTTAGGCACGGTCCATCGCCAGGCAGCAGGCCGCGGCTGGCCTGGGCGCGCAGCGCGGGCCATGACGACAAGATCGACTGCTC
>DAOMZC010000247.1:0-8011 GCA_035437965.1 Pseudomonadota bacterium | reverse complement strand
CCGACCGAGCCCACAGCGAGCGTACAGAGCGAAAAACCAACGACCGGGGAACCAACGTTTCGCCGCATACGCCTAGTCTGGCACAAGCAGCGCCGCGTTCGTCAACCCCTGCCGAGGGAAATCGCCGACTGAAACGCAAAATCGCCAAGCGGCCGGGACGACCCCGATTTCCTGACGCCCACGGCGGCGCGCCGGCATCGAAGCTCTCTTAGGACTTGGGCTGCGCGGTCGCGTCCGGCGCCGGCGCTTGGCCCGGTCCATCGAGCTGCCACGGATCCTCGAGGACGCTGCGCACGGTCTTGGCGAGCACCGCCAGCTGCGCGCCATCGATGAAGCGGTGGTCGATCGTCGCCGTGATGGTCAGCTGCTTCTGCGCGACGATCTGGCCGTCCTTTACCACCGCGTGCTCGCGCACCGCGCCGATAAGGACATAGAGCGGCACCCGCGCAAACGGCGTCGGCGGCACGAACGCCTCGTCGACCCCGAACATGCCGACGTTGGTGATGATGCACGAGCCGAACGGGAACGGCTGGATGCCGAGCGGCTTCAGGGTCAGGCCGATGCTGCTCGCCAGAAAGCCGGTCGCCGCGACCACCGGCCGCAGTATCCAGGTCGGCAGGGCCTTGACCGCGCCCTTGGATTTCTCGAAGTCGTTGTCGCCGCCGCCGCGCAGGCGCGAGGTGCGATCGGCGAGCTCGTGCGCCAGCTCGACGATGCTCTTCTTGTCGACGTCGCAGACCTTGGCCTTGGCCAGGTCGTTGCCGCCCTCGAGGGCGACCAGGAAGGCGATATCGACTGTGTCAAAGGGGATGTACTCGCCGAGCCGGATGCGCCCGTTGAGGGTGGGGGCGCGGCGCAGCGCCTCGGCGATGGCCTTGCCGACAAGGTGGGTCACCGTCACCTTCTCGCCGCTGCGCCCGCGCAGCTCCTCGAGATAGCGCAGGGACCGGGTCATGTCCACCGTGAGCTTGCCGTAGATATTGCCTTCGCTCGGCTCGCCCCAGCTTGCGATCGCCAGCTTGCGTCGGATGCTCATCTTTGCCATGGTCGGCCTCGCGCGTTTTCTCTGCGCGCCCCGAGTATAGCAGCAGCGCCGCGCTGACAAGTTCGCGCTTGCGGGGCGGCGTCTAGGAGCGGCGGACCGTACCGCTACGCAGGAACTGCTCACCGTCGCGCAGGCCGCGCTCGTAGACGTGGTGCAGGCCGGGCTCGTTGTTGTATTCCCAGGTCCGCAGCGGCAGCGGCTCCCGCGGGCCGACCAGCGGCAGTCCGGCGGGCAGGGGCAGGCGCGGCACCGGGCGGGTCAAAAGGACCAGCGGCCGGGCTGCGCCGTGCAGCGCCGCCACCGGCACCGGGGCCACGGCGCCGCCGTCGATGATCGCCAGCTTGCTGCCGGGCAGGGTCGGCACCGGAGTAAACGGCGGGAATGCCGAGGAGGCGAGCACCGCGAAGACCAGCTCGCTCGGCTCTAGCATCTGCGCCGCGCACAGCACGTGCGGGCGCAGCAGCGGCGCCGGCCGCGGCCGCAGCACCGTCAGCGCCGCCAGGCCGGTGATGAGCAGCTTGGAGCGCGACGGCCCCTTGGCGACCATGATGCGCAGGCGCTGCTCGTGATCGCGGATGCGCGCGAAGCGCTCGGGGGTCAGAAAGTCGCGCATCGCCCCGCTGTACATCGCCAGGTGGGGCGTCGGCCGCTCGCCGCGTAGCAGCCGGCCGGGGTAGAAGTTCCGCGGGTTTGTGCGCACGCGGGCGGCGAACATCGACAGCGCCTCGCGGTGGCCGCCGGCCAGGTGGGCGCACGCCATCGCCGCCGAGGCGCTCACCGCCGCCACCTGGCGCACGCCGGTCAGCGCCGGCCCGACGACCTCCAGAAATCCCAGCGTGTAGAAGCAGCGGGCGCCGCCGCCCTGCAGGACGAGCGCGTCGTAGTGGCTCAGATCGGCCCTGGCGGCAAAGCCTGCGGCACCGGGATTATTGAACTCAGCGGCGGTCGCGGCCGGAACAGGCTGACTCGATTCTTTGGACACGGCTCCCTTTTACTACAAGCGCTGCGCAGCGGCTCTGCGAAGCGGTCGCCCGCGCGTCCTACCCGCGGGTTGACAAGCAAGCGGCCGCACGGCGATGTTGCGCCCATGCGGAAACGATTGCCTCGATCCTTGGAAGCAATGGCGGCGCTGGCCCTGGGCACGCTGGCGGCGTGCGGCGGGGGCTTCCCCGCGGTGATGGACCCGAGCGACATCGCGTCCCTGCGCGAGGGCACGCCGCGCATCGGCCGGGTCCGCGATCTCGGCTCGGTGCACATCGGCCAGGCCGGACCGCTGCTCGCCGAGTCGGACGGCGTCATCACCATGGGCGAGCTCCTGCTCGTCGAGGGCTCGGGCTTCGGCAAGCAGCCGACGGTCCACATCGCCGGCCACCCGGCCGAGCTGCGCTGGCGCACCGCCGGCGGTGGCCTCATCGTCCAGGTGCCGGTGGGCAGCGAGGCGGGCGAGCAGCCGCTGACGGTCGAGGCGGGCGGCCAGCGGGCGCAGGCGCGGGTGACGCTGCAGCGGCTCGGGGTGATCCTCGATGCGCGGCGCGGCGAAGTGCACGTGGTGCGGGTCGGCGGCGAGGCCGGGCCGGCGCCGACCGCGCAGACCGTGGGGCAGCCGCTCAAGCTGCCGGGAGCGCACGCGCTGGCCCTGTCCAGCGATGGCGCCGTGGCCTACGCGCTGGTCCGCAGCGGGGCGATTGATCAGATCGCGCTCATCGATCTGACGGCGCCGCACGGGCCGCGGGTGCATGACACCCGACCTCTACGCCACGCCGCCCACAGCCTGCTGGCGGCCGAGCGCGGCCCGACCCTGGCGGCGGTCGGCGCCGGCGTGATCACGCTGTGGGACATCCGCGAGCCGCGGCGGCCCGCGCCGTGGAGTCCGGCCGAGCTCCCCGAGGCGAGCCGCGCCGCCCGGACCGCCGCGCTCGACCCCAGCGGCACCCTGCTCGCACTGGCGCTGGAGGAGGGAAATCAGGTGCTGTTCGTCGAGCTCAAGCCGGGTCGCACCGCGGTCGTGCCGCGGCCGGTCGGTCAGGTTGCGGTGCTGCCGACGGTCAAGCAGCAGCTGCTGCGCAGCCTGCGCTTCGCCTCCGATGGCGAGACGCTGTGGGTGACCTCGGGGGATAACGCCCAGAGCCGCGCGCTCGGCCACCAGCCGACCCGCCTCAGCGCGGTCGAGATCGGGCCCGCAGACGCGACCGGCGGCGAGCGCGCCTTCGCCGTGCACAAGACGCTGGATCTGCGCGACGCCGGGGCCCCGGTGCAGCTGACCCTGGGCCGCGCCCCGCCGGTCGCCGCCGGCACCACCATCCGCACCCCGCCCGAGAAGACCTCGCTGTTCTTCACCGCCGTCTCGCCCGAGGGCTTCGAGCACCCCGGCAGCGGCGACAGCGCCCTTGTGCGCAGTGACCTCAGCGGCAACGCCACCGAGCTACTGAGCAGCAAGGAGCTGCTCGTCGGCCTGGACGTGAGCCCCGATGCCCGGCTGGCTGTAGCGACGCGCTGCGCCAAGGGCCCCGCCGGTCTCTCGGTCACTGTCGCCAACCTGGCCGCCGGAACGACCACCACGGTGCCGCTGGGTCCCGCCGATGAGGCCGATCTACAACCGCCCTTCGATCGCCTGACCCTGTTGGTCCAGCCGTAGCCCCACGCCGCCCTCATCACGGGCGGTGCAGCTAGCTCGCGCCATCAACCTGGAGACTCTTCCCCCACCCCGCCGGCCGGCCGCCCGTCGAGCAGAGCTTCCCGAGCACTTACGCACACCTGGCACGTCGGTTGCTGTCTCATCAAGGCCAACAAGCCTTGCTTTTCTCAGGAGCCAACCGATGACGACCTTCTCGCTCTCCCGCATCCTCCCCTTCTCCCTGGGCCTCCTTGCCACCCTGTCCGCGTGCGGCGCGCAGCTCGATGATCCCAACGTCCCGGCCGACGAGTCGGAGTTCGCCGGCCACTACATCGTCTCCAGCGTCACCGTCGGCGGCAAGGCCGAGGTCTACAACACCAGCGGCATCGGCCTGAACGTCCGCAGCGGCCCCGGCACCGGCTACAGCGTGCTCACCTCCCTCACCGAGGGGACCATCGTCAACGTCGTCGCGGCGCAGCAGAACTCGTTCTGGAAGATCAGCGTCGGCGCCACCACCGGCTGGGCGCACTCGAACTTCCTGCGCGAGTACACCACCGGCACCGGCGGCGGCGTCTACCCGAGCAACATCCACCAGAGCCCGGCCAGCAGCAGCAACTACACCTCCGGCCGCGGCGGCGTCGCCATCTCGACCATCGTCATCCACGACATGGAGGGCAGCTACAGCAGCGCCATCTCGTGGTTCAAAAACCCGGCGTCGCAGGTCTCGGCGCACTACTGCATCCGCAGCAGCGACGGCGACATCACCCAGATGGTGTCCGAGGGCAACACCGCCTGGCACGCCGGCGTCTACTCCTACAACCAGAAGGCCATCGGCATCGAGCACGAGGGCTACGCCTCGGACCCGGGCCGCTGGTACACCGACGTCATGTACCGCCGCTCGGCGCAGCTGTCGGCGGCGATCTCCAAGCGCTACGGCATCGCCGTCGACCGCTCGCACATCATCGGCCACGCTGAAGTGCCGCCGCCGAACACCCACACCGATCCGGGGACGGGCTGGGACTGGAACAAGTACATCGGCTACGTAAGAAGCTACCGCTAGTCTCTTTCCGCCTCCTCTCGGCGCGCCCGGCCGGGGTGTCACTCCCTCGGTGCCTCGGCAGGGCGCGGCAAAAGCCTGCATACAGGCGGTCCAAACTCAGTGTATCCTGCCTTAGGGCACATGAGCCGAGTCAACAGAGCGCAACTACTCGATACTGCGGGCAGCCACATCGCCCCGCCGCCAGCGCCGTACCGGGGAGGCCTCGGCCTCGCGAGCCAGCGGCCCCGGGGACGGCGTCGCGCGGGCCTGGCGCTGCTGGCCGTCTGCGTGGCCGCCTGGGTGCTCAGCCCACCGGCCGCCGGCGCCGCCGAGCCCGAGCCGCTCCTGTTTCTCGGCATCCAGCGCAGCACCACCATCGACAAGCTGGCCACGTCGATCATCGTCGAGCACCTGCAGGACCGCGGCGAGAGCCTGGTGCCGACCAGCGGGCTCACCGACACCGATCGTCGCTGCCGGCGCCTGCAGTGTCTGGCCCCGCTGGCGGTGCAGCGCAAGGCGGCGCTGGTGCTGGACGGCGATGTGCAGCAGGTCGGCCAGAACCGCAGCCTGCGCGTCGTCATGCACCTTTACGACGCCCGCCAGCGCCAGCAGCACGAGCTGGAGAACCTGTGCGTCGACTGCGACGAGACCAAGCTCGGCATCGTGCTCGCCAACACCACCACCGACCTGCTCGGCCAGTTCCGCAAGACTGCGGCGGCCATGGACCAGCTGGCGGCGCTGCTCGATGCGACGCCGGTGGCGATGCAGGATCGGGTTCCGGCGGCCGGCAAGAGCGCCAGCCCAGGCACCGCCGGTGCGCCGACCGCAGCCCCGACCCCCGCCCAGACTACCGAGCCGACGCGGCCGAGCCCGACCGAGCCTGCCCTCGCGGCCCCCGGCACGGCTGCCCAGTCGCCGCAGTCTCCGACCCAGGCGCCGACGGCAAGCCCGCCGCTCCCCTTCCCCGCCCCGCTCCCGATCAGCCCCACTGGGGTTCCGGTCGGCCTTCCCGGGGCCTACCCGACGCCGATGCCGCCGCTGCCGCTGCCGCTGCTCGGAGCGCCGCCGCCGCGCGCGACCCGGGGGCGGCTGTCGACCAAGCGCAAGATCATCGCCGGGGTCTTTGGCGCCGTCGGGGCGGGCACGCTCGCGGCGGCGATTGTCCTGCACATCCTCGATCTGCGGCTCGCCTCGAACCAGACCTACAACCCGAGCGGCTCGCCGTGCATCGATCCGCAGTACGCCGGTCAGAACTGCGTGCTGTCGACGGTCCGGCTATGGGCCCCCGGCTACGCGGTGGGCGGGCTGCTCCTCGGCGGCATGGTCCTGACGCTCACCGTCCCCGAGAGCTCTAAATCCTCACGAGATTGACCGTCAGCTCCACAGTCGCCTCGCGCAGCTCGAAGGTGGCGTCCTTCCACTTGGGCGGCCCGAGCCGGCCCTTGGCGTTGTTCGAGATCGCGACCGGCTCTTTGGGGATGCCGATCCAGTTGGTGTCGAGCTTCTGGTTGTCGTTCACGTCGTGGTAGACGGTGACGGCGTAGGTGCCAAGCGGCACCTCGGCGAAGCGCAGCGTCACCACGCTGCCGGTTACCTTAGCGCTGGCGCGCTGGCAGGCCTTGGCCACCTTGGCGGGGAAGCCGTCCACGTGGTTGAACAAGAGCGCGACCATGGTGCCGCTTTGCTCGCTGACGCCGGCCACGTTGACGACCAGGGTCCCGACGGCGCCCTCGGCCGCGGCGTGCGCGGTCCGGTCGGGGCCCCCAAGCGCCAGCGCCGCAAGTCCAGCCAGACCGGCGAGCCCAGCCTGCCAGAATCGCCGGCGAGCAAGCTGCCCGGGCCGGGGCGGCAGTCCGGCCGCCTGCAGCGGAAAAGTTGGGTCCTGGCTCATCCTTAATCCTCCCGAAACTGGCCCAGCTGGACCCACCGGCCAAGCTGCACCTCGAAGTGCGCCGCACAGGGTGCTGTTTTCTAAAGTGCAGCAGTCTGCCACGTTCAGACGATTGTGCTCATGAGTTAGTCTAGCGCTACTGTAGCGCCCCGTTCTGACCGCGCCGCCGCAAGTCCGGCTTGACGCCCACAGCGCCGCTGGCCTATCTTCACCGGCGATGAACCTCGGCCGTGTCATCGGAACCGTCGTCGCGACGCAGAAATACGAGGGACTCGCGGGCTGCAAGCTGCTCCTGGTCCAGCCCCTCGATCACGAGCAGCGCAAGGCCGGCGACTACCTGGTCGCGGTGGACACGGTCCGCGCCGGCGTCGGTGAGCTCATCTACTTTGTCAACTCACGCGAGGCCGCGCTGGCGCTGACGCCCTCGTTTGTCCCGGTCGACGCGGCAATCGTCGGGATCGTCGACGAGGTCGCCGCCGGACCGCTGCCGCCGCTGGAGGCGGGCATCTTCACGCCCCAGCCGCCCGCCGCCCCGGCTGCCACCAAGCCAGCAGTAGCGAGGGGCGCGTGAAGATCTGTCGCGTGCTGGGACCGGTCGTGGCGACGGCGAAGCAGCGGATGTACGCGGGCGCCAAGCTGCTCGTCGTGCAGCCGCTGTCCGAGAGCGGGGCCGCGGTCGGCAGCTCGTTCCTGGCGGTCGATGACGTGCAGGCCGGGCGCGGCGATGTCGTGTTGGTGATGCAGGAGGGCAACGGCGTGCGCCAGCTGCTCAAGCTCGGCAGCCAGGTGCCGATCCGCTCGCTGATCGTCGGAATCGTCGACCGCGTAACGGTTGAGGTCCCATGAGCGAGCCGCGCCTGCGCGCCGAGCTCTGCGACTACAGCCGCCGCCTGCACAGCCGCGGCTGGGTCGCCAACCACGACGGCAACCTCAGCGCCCGGCTGGCCGACGGACGATTTCTGTGCACGCCCACCGCGACCGCCAAGGCCGAGGTCCACGCCGAGAACCTGCTCATCGTCGATGCCAGCGGGGCGCGGGTCAGCGGCCGCGCCAAGCCGTTCTCCGAGATCGGCTTGCATATGTGCATATATAAGCAGCGACCCGATGTGCAGGCTGTCGTGCACGCCCACCCGCCGCACGCGACGGCGCTTGCCGCCAGCGGCCGCTGCCTGGATCAGCCGTTCCTCGCCGAGGCGGTGGTCTCGCTCGGCCCGACGATACCGCTGGTGCCGGTCACTGCCCCCGGCCCCGCCGCCGTCGCGGCCCTGGAGCCGTTCGTCCCTCTTTACGACGTCGTGCTGATCGCCGGCAACGGCGCCTTCGCCTGGGGCGACAGCGTCGAGCAGGCGTACCTGCGTCTGGAGCTGTGCGAGCACCTGGCGCGCATCACCCTCCTTGCCGAGCCGCTCGGCGGACCCAAGC
>DAOMZC010000246.1:0-8013 GCA_035437965.1 Pseudomonadota bacterium | reverse complement strand
GTGGATCTGCGTTTGTTCCTTTGCTACCTGGTAGACGACAGCGGCCGGACGACGCGGCTGGTGGCCAAGACCGGCCTGCCCGCAGGCACTCACGTAAGCCCCCGCGAGGTCGGGCTGCGCACCGGCGCCCCCTCGCCGTGGCCGCTCGCCGGGGTGGTGCGCGGCGGGCAGGCGCAGCAGGTGGGCGAGGTCGCAGCGCGCCTCACCGGCTTCGCGGTCGGGCCGTACCCGGAGCTGCCGCGCACCGCCTTCGCGCTGCCGCTGCGGCTGCCCGGGCAGGAGCGTCCGGCCGGCGTGATGGTCGCCGGCCTCAGCGCGCGGCTCGGCCTGAGCGAGCAGTATCGCGGGTTCATCGACCTCGTCGCCGCCTCGGTCAGCAACGCCCTGGCCAACGCCCGCGCCCACGAAGCCGAGCGCCGCAAGGCCGAGGTCCTGGCGGAGCTCGACCGCGCCAAGACCGCGTTCTTCTCCAACGTCAGCCACGAGTTTCGCACCCCGCTGACGCTGATGCTCGGGCCGCTGGAGGACGAGCTTGGCGAGCGTGAGCAGCCGCTGCCGCCGGCGCGGCGCGAGCGCATCGAGACCGCGCACCGCAACAGCCTGCGCCTGCTCAAGCTGGTAAATGGGCTGCTCGATTTCTCCCGCATCGAAGCCGGCCGCGCCCAGGCGCTGTTTGAGCCCACCGACCTGGCGACGCTGACCGCGGAGCTGGCCAGCAGCTTCCGCTCGGCAATCGAGCGCGGCGGGCTCACCCTGTCGGTGTCCTGCCCTGCCCTGCCCGCGCCGATCTACGTCGATCGCGAGATGTGGGAAAAGATCGTCCTCAACCTGCTCTCCAACGCGTTCAAGCACACCTTCAGCGGCGGCATCACCGTGCAGCTGGCCGCGCTCGACGGCGCCGTGCAGCTGACGGTCGCCGATACCGGCGTGGGCATCGCGGCGGCAGAGCTGCCGCGGCTGTTCGAGCGCTTTCACCGCGTCAAGGGCGCCGCCTCGCGCACGCACGAGGGCACCGGCATCGGGCTGTCTCTGGTGCGCGAGTTCGTGCTGCTGCACGGGGGCGAGATCCGGGCCGAGAGCGAGCTCGGTGCGGGCAGCCGCTTCTTCGTCAAGCTCAAGACCGGCACGGCGCACCTGCCGGCGGACAAGCTCGGCAAGTCACTGGAAGGAGCGGCCACCGGTCGCAGCACGGCGGCCTATGTCCAGGAGGCGCTGCACTGGCTGCCCGACGCCTCGGGCGCGCTCGCCGCCGCCGATCTCGAGGCAAGCGAGCGCGACGCCGCCAAAGGCCCGGGGACCCAGACCAGGCGGCGGCGCATCCTGTGGGCCGATGACAATGCCGACATGCGCCGTTATGTCACCCGCCTCCTCGGCCGCAGCTACGATGTGGAGGCAGTGGCGGACGGCCAGGAGGCGCTCGCAGCGGCCCTGGCGGCGCCGCCCGACCTCGTGCTGACCGATGTGATGATGCCGCGGCTCGACGGCTTCGGCCTGCTCAAGGCGCTGCGTGCCGAGGAGCGCACGCGGCTCCTGCCGGTCATCCTGCTCTCGGCGCGCTCCGGCGAGGAGTCGGCGCTGGAAGGGCTGGAGGCCGGCGCCGACGACTACCTGGTAAAGCCGTTCTCGGCCAAGGAGCTGCTCGCCCGCGTGCGTTCATGCCTGTCCTTGGCCGAGCTGCGCAAGGAGTGGGAGGCCAAGCTGTCCCAGACCAACCGCGAGCTCGCCGATGCGGCGGCGGCCAAGGGACGCTTCCTGGCCACCATGAGCCACGAGATCCGCACCCCGCTGAACGCGGTGCTCGGCATCGCCGGGCTGCTCGCCGACACGCCGCTCAGCGATGAGCAGAAAGAGTTCGTAAGCATCATCCGCGTAAGCGGCGCGCACCTTCTTACCATCATCAACGACATCCTCGACTTCTCCAAGATCGAGTCCGGCACGCTGCCGATCGAGCAGGTCCCCTACAGCGTCGAGAACGTGCTGGAAGAGACGCTGGACATGGTGGCGCCCAGGGCGCGCGAGAAGAACCTCGAGCTGGCCTACGAGCTGTGGCCGGAAGTGCCCAGCACGGTCGTTGGGGATCCCGGTCGGGTGCGCCAGATCCTGCTCAACTTCCTCTCGAACTCGGTCAAGTTCACCGAGCGCGGGGAGGTCCTGGTGTCCGTCAGCGCCCAACCGGCGCGCGATGGCCAGCGGGAGCTCGTGTTCGCCGTGCGCGACACCGGGATCGGCCTGACTCCCGAGCAGTGCAGCCGGCTGTTTCAGCCCTTCACCCAGGCCGACCCCAGCACCGCGCGCAAGTACGGCGGCACCGGTCTTGGCCTCGCCATCTCGTCCAAGCTCGCGCAGCTGATGGGCGGCAGGGCCTGGGTGGAGAGCGAGTACGGCAAGGGCTCCACCTTCCGCTTCAGCGTGATTGCCGGCGTCCCAGAGCGGGCGGTGCGGGTGCGCTCCAGCGGTGGCGAGCCGTCGCCGCTGGCCGGCATCCGCGCCTGGATCGTGGACGACAACGACACCAACCGCGGCATCATCCGCCGGCAGGCCGAGTCGTGGGGGATGATCATCCGCGACACCGCGCTGCCCACCGAAGCGCTGGCGTGGGCCGACCGCGGCGACGCCTGCGACGTCACCATCCTCGATCTCAACATGCCGGTGATGGACGGCGTGCAGCTGGCCACCGAGCTGCACCGGCGACGCGGCGACTCGCTCAAGCAGCTGATGCTGTGCTCGGCCGGCGCCGCGCTGGACCCCGCCGCCTCGCAGCAGGTGGGCGTGCAGGCGCAGCTCGCCAAGCCGGTGCGCCACTCGGCGCTGTACAACGCCATCGTCAAGCTGTTCGACCGCAAGGTCACGATCGGCACCGCGGCCCTGCTGGCGACCACCCGCCCCGCCGATCTCGGCAAGCGGCTGCCGCTGCGCATCCTGGTCGCCGAAGACAACGTCATCAACGTCAAGCTCATCACCCTCATCCTGAGCCGCCTGGGCTACCGCGCCGATGTCGCCGGCAATGGTCAGGCGGCGATCGAGGCGCTGCGGCGGCAGCCGTACGACGTGATCCTGATGGATGTGCACATGCCGGACATGGACGGCATCGAAGCGACCCGCCAGATCTGCAAGGAGTGGCGCAGCGAGGTCCGTCCGCGCATCATCGCCCTGACCGCCGGGGTCATGCCCGATGAGCGCCAGGAGTGCATCGACGCCGGCATGGACGAGTTCCTGTGCAAGCCGGTGGTGTCGTCCGAGCTGGTGCAGGCGCTGGTCCGCTGCCGGAGCATCCAGGCCGAGCCCAGGTGACGCGGGCGCCCGCGGCTACTTGTCGCCCAGGTTGATCACGCCGTCCCAGCCCGCCGGGACGCCCGCGCGCAGGAAGTCGCGACAGCGGTCCACGTACAGCGGCGCGGCGACATCGCGCCCGGCGCTCGCCAGCACCGCTTCGAAGCTGGCCAGCGCCGCCGCAATCTCGCCGCGGCGAAACTGCAGCAGCCCGGCGGAGAAGGTCGCCCGGGTCGCCAGCCGGGACGCCAGCTCCGGCGCGGGGAGGCCGCTCAGCACCTCGTACACGGTGACCGCCGCCGTCTTGCCCTTGACCTTCACCCGGTCGACCTCGCGCACCTCGACCGCCGCCGGATCGCGCAGCAGGGTGTAGGTGTACTCGGTGATCAGCATGGCGGCGCCGTACAGCTTGGTCATCCCCTCGACCCGCGCCGCCAGGTTCACCGGATCGCCGATCACCCCGCACTTCATCCGATCCGAGGAGCCGATGGTGCCCAGGATCAGCTGTCCGGTGTTGATGCCGATCCCGATCGACAGCGGCACCCGCCCCGCCGCCACGCGCTCGCGGTTGTACTCGGCAAGCGCCTGCAGCATGCCGATGCCCGCGCTCACCGCGTCATCGGCGATGCCGGTCTTGCTGCCGGGGAACAGCGCCATCACCGCGTCGCCTTCGTAGGAATCGACAAAGCCGCCCGCCCGGCGGATGGCCGGCTCCATCTGCGCGAAGTAGCGGTTGATGAACGAGAAGTTCTCATCGTGGCTGTTGCCCTCGACGATGGTGGTGAAGGAGCGGATGTCGGAGAACAGCACCGACATCTGGCGCTGCACGTGATCGCCGCGCTGGATCTCCAGGATGCTCGCCTTCTCCAGACAGCTCAGGAACTCCTGCGGCACGTAGCGCTCGAACGCCATGGACAGGGCGGCGTTCTTCTCTGCTTCGGCCAGGCGCTCGCGGATCGCCTGCTCGCGCTTCTTCTGCTGATCGTCCAGGTGCCGGCCGGCGCCGGCGGCCAGCATCACCATGAAGGCGGCGAAGCCCAGGGCCGGCGCATAGGGGGTCAGCGGTCGCGCGTGCATCCAGCCGCGCGCCGCAGCGATGGGTCCGATGCTGCAGGCAAGGACCACCAGCAGCGCCACGGCGATGAGGCGCGCCTCGCGCTGGCGGTGCATCGCCCGCCAGCACGCCGCGCCCACCGGGATCAGCATGCCGGCCACCGCGCACTGCGCGAGCGTGCTGCTCATGTAGCCGTCCAGGCCAAAGCTGATTACGAGGAAGATCGCGCAATATAGATGGAGCAGCGCGGTGTAGCGCGCGATCCACGGCGCGGTCGTGCGCAGCGATAGAAACTGGCGCAAAAATCCGGTCAGCCCGACCACGGTAAGGAGCATGCCGGTGTAGATCCCGCGCAGCTCGCAGTACGCCGCGATGCGCGCCGGGAACCATGAGAAGGCGTCCTCCCAGACATAGAACGCGATGAACATCAGCATGCCCACGCCCGTCGCGGCGAGCCAGCCGTGGAGCGCCTCGCGCAGGCGCACGCAGAAGTACGCTGTATAGGCCGTGACCAGCAGCACCAGCCCAAATAGCATGCCGCACACAAGGTGGCGCGTGCGGTCGCGGCCGACGACCTCCGGCAGGGTCAGGAGCTCGGCGGTGGCGGTCATGATCTCGGCGTTGAAGCGCATCACGATGTGGCGCGTCGCGCCGGGCTCGATGGTCAGCGGGAACATCGGGGTCGTGGCCTGGATGATCCGCTCGCTGATCGCCACATCCTGGCCGCTGCGGTAGTGGGTCCACGCGCCGCCGGCGGTGTCCAGCCACACGTCCAGCTCATCGATGCTGCGGTTGTCCACCACCAGCAGCCGGTCGAGCCGGGTCGGGCCGGGATTGGTCACGGTGAATCGCACCCACAGCGCGCCCGGGACCGGCTGCTTGTTGTAGATGGCCCGTGTGAGCGGGGTGAAGCGCGCCGCGATGGCCGGCAGCGGCAGCTCGGCAAACCTCACCGCCAGCGTCGGGTCGAAGAACGCCTCGGCGTGTGGGAACGCCGCGCCGGTGACATCGCCGACGACGACCCACGGCTCCGGTGCCGCTCTGACACCCGCCGACAGCAGGGTCCACAGAAGCGCGATCGCCGCCGCGAGCCAGCGCGCGCGGCGTCCTCGATCGTGGCCCCACCCAGGCGCAGCCACCCGCGATACCGGGTCCCCCGACCGTACCATCGTGATAGCATATACCGGATCGCAGCCCTTGCGCTTGCTTGTCGATTAGAAAGTAGCCGACGGAGCGCGACCCAGCGAGCGGCCTTCAGCGAGGCTTCTGCAGGGCCCTTCCTGCCGCCGCGGCCTAGGGGCTCTACGGCGCATGTCACCCGTTAGGAATCGCGCCTCCTATCTGCGGCCGAGCGTGCAGCGGGACAGGAAGTTCCCGGCGTGGCCTGGGAATATTCCCTAAAGAAAGCGGCGGCTGATGGCGCCTCCCAAACTCCGGTGCAAGCTAATCTCACGCCTTATACCCAAGAGATATAAGGCGAAAGCGACACCGACGTAGTCGATGCGACAAATCGTGACAGGAGGCTCGGCAATGTCACTTGATATCATGCAGGAACGAGGCATCTCGCTGGATCGGCAAAACTTCACGTGGCGCGATCTGGTCCGCATCCCGATCAGTAAGCTGAACGATGACGCCTTCACTCGCGTTCGGATTATTCTCATGAACGGCATCGAGACCGAGGCGCTGCGCTTCTCCCATTCCTGCGCTCGCATGAACCGCGAGCTGCAGGTCCCGCTGGCCCAGGTGCGCCGGGCCGAGCAGCACCAGCAGACCCTCATCAACTGGCTGCTGCCGCCGGATCAGTCGCCGCTTGAGACCACCATCGCCTACGAGCAGGTCGCCATCGAAGTCACCGCCGCGGTGGTGCAGCAGGAGCCGGATCCGTACCTCGCGCAGGTCCTCCGCTTCGGCATGCTGGAGGACTTCGATCACCTCTACCGCTACAGCGCCCTGCTCGACCGGATGGAGGGCAAGGACGCCAACAACATCCTGCAGAGCTATACCGATATCCTGCCGGGGCGGCCGACCGTCTTTCACCATCGCGATCCGCAGGATGACCTGCGCACGCCGTACGACCGGCTGACCGCGCTGCCGATCTCCAAGCTCAATGCGCTGACGATCCTCGCCGGCGAGCACCAGACCCACGACTACTACGCCAACATCGGACCCCTGTTCGCGGATCCGCTGGCGCGGCAGCTCTACGCCGAGATCGCCTCTATCGAGGAGCAGCACGTCACCCAGTACGAGTCGATCATCGATCCCAGGGAGACCTGGCTGGAGAAGTGGCTCCTTCACGAGGCGTGCGAAGTCTATAACTACTACGGCTGTCTGCAGCAGGAAGACAACCCCCGCGTCAAGAAGATCTGGGAGCGCTTCGTCGACTACGAGCTTGGTCACCTGCACCTGGTGATGGACCTGTTTCAGCGCCTCGAGAAGCGCGATCCGCTGCAGGTCCTGCCGGCGGTCCTCCCCGAGCCGTTCCCCTACAAGAGCAACCGCGGCTTCGTCCGTCAGGTGCTGAGCCAGGAGGTCGAGCTGCGGACCCAGGGTACGCAGTTTGTGACCCGGGAGCGCGAGTCCAAGCTTTCGCTTGCCTACCGCGCGCTGATCAACGCCGATGGCTCGCCGTCCGAGGCCGTGGCCGCGGGCTACCGCTGGGCTCCCGGCACCGAGCTGGCGCACCGCGAGGCGTCGATCCGCAGCCAGGTTCAACCGGTCTAGCCCAGACAGAGGTGTCCGATGACGCACCCCACACCGAACTTGTCGCACGAGAGTGATCGCGTCCTCAACCGCACCGGCATCGGCATGTCACCGGTGCAGGGGGGCGAGATGCTCAAAGGTATCGCCGATCCGCTGCTCAGCACCCCGAGCAGCGCGGGCGATGAGCAGCAGCTGGAGCAGGTGCGCCGCGCCTACGCCAGCCAGGCCGAGCCGCTTGGGAGCATGCCGCCGCCAAGCTCGCTCAAGGGAATCGCCAAGACCGCGCTCGCGCTGCTCAAGGGCCGGCAGCCCACGGTGCTCCTCGACAAGCTCGGCGAACGCCTGGCGTTCGAGCGCACCGGCAGCCGCCTATATGAAGCGCTGCTGGCCAAGCACGACGCCCTCGGCACCTGGGAGGGCGGGCCGTCGCGCGCGGCGCTCGCCTCGATCCACGATGATGAGCTGCGCCACTTCCACCTGCTCACCGCGGTCATCGAGTCCCTCGGGGCCGACCCCACCGTCATGACGCCGTCGGCGGACCTTGTGGCCGTGGAGGCGACCGGGCTGCTGCAGGTCCTTACCGATCCGCGCACGAACCTGCTGCAGGCCCTGCACGCGATCCTGGTCGCGGAGCTTGCCGACCGCGATGGCTGGCAGGCGCTCGTCGATCTGACCCGGGTGCTCGGGATGGACGAGCTGGCCCGGCAGTTCCAGGCCGCGCTGGTGGACGAAGAGGGTCACCTGACCAAGGTACGCAGCTGGGTGACGCTGACCACCGAGCAGCTGGCCCAGGGCGACCTGCGGACCGTCAGCTGAGCAGCCGCCGGGCCCACAGCAGAGGCGGAGCTCAACCCGCGGCAAAGCCGGCGATCCGCCAGCACTTCACGCCGCGGGCGGATCGTTTGCCGCTCGGTCTCTCTTAGTAGCTGCCTTATCAGGCTGGAGGACGGAGCGAATGGGCTTTATCGCTGGCGGTCGCTTGGAAGGAC
>DAOMZC010000245.1:0-8014 GCA_035437965.1 Pseudomonadota bacterium | reverse complement strand
GCGCTCCGCTGTCGGCGGCGCCGGCGCTCACCGCGCAGGCCGTGCTCGCCGACCCCAAGCAGTACGACGACAAGGACATCAAGCTCACCGGACAGGTGAGCGGCGTCTGTCAGAACAAGGGCTGCTGGATGACCATCGGCACCGGCGAGCCCGGCGCCGCCTCGATCCGGGTCCGCTTCAAGGACTACGCCTTCTTCGTCCCCCGCGACTGCATCGGCAAGACCGCCGTGGTCGAGGGCCGCTTCAAGCTGACCACCCTGTCGGTCGCCGAGGCCCAGCACTACGCCGACGACGCCGCCAAGGCGGGCGCCGCGCCCAAGAAGATCACCGCGCCGCAGGCGACGCTGGCCATGATGGCGACCGGAGTGGAGCTCCTGTGAACCGCGCCGCCCGGCGAACCACGCCCCTGCGCCGCGACCGCGCCCCCCGGGGCCGCGCGCGCGCTGCCGCGGGCGGCTAGCGATGCGGTGCTGAGCCGGTGGCGATGGCAGTCTCGACGATCGGAGTGGATTTCGGCCTGACCTACGCGCGCGCCGCGTGGCTGCAGGACGGAAAGCCGGTGATTCTCGAGACGCTGTCCGGCCAGCGCGCCCTGCCCGCGGTGGTCGGCCTGGACCGCAACGGCGCGCTGCACGTCGGCGAGAGCGCGCGCAACCAGCACCTCTTGTGGCCCGAGCGCACGGCGAGCCGGCTGCGCCGCCTGCTCGGCACCTCGCAGCGGGTGCTGCTCGACGACAAGAGCTTCTCCTGTCACGAGCTGTGCGCGGTCGTCCTGGCGCAGCTCAAGGAAAACGCCGAGCAGCGCCTGGGCCATCCCATCACCGGCCTCTCGCTGGCCCTGCCCGCCCCGTTCACCCAGCTGCAGCGCCACGCCGCGGCCGACGCGGCGGCGCTGGCCGGCTTCCGCAGCGTCAAGCTGGTCCTGGAGCCGCTGGCGATCGCCGCCGCCTACGGCCTGACCCCGCAGACCCTGACCCCCGAGCAGCCGGTCCTCGTTTACGACGTGGGCGGGCGCGGCAGCGAGGTCGCGATCCTGCAGTCCGACGGCGCCGGCGAGTCGGCGGCCTGGACCATCCGCGCCACCGCCGGCAGCCCGATCGGCGGCGAGGTCTGCGACCAGCGCGTCGCCGCCCACCTCTCCCACCTGTTCGAGCGCGAGAGCGGCATGTCCCCCCTCACCAGCCGCAAGGCGCAGGCCCGGCTGCGCCTGCTCGCCGAGTGGGCCAAGTGCGAGCTGTCGCGCAGCGACTCGACCACCGTGCGCCTGCCCGGCCTCATGACCTCGGTGCACGGCCCCGTCGACCTGCACGCCGAGCTGTCGCGCGAGCAGCTCGAGCTCCTCGTCGAAGACGACCTCCGCAAGGGCCTGGACGCGATCGAAATCGCCCTGCGCGACGCCCGCCTGGCGGTCTCCCAGCTGCACGCCGTGCTCCTCTCGGGCGGCGGCGCGCTCCTGCCGCTGCTCGGTCGGCTCGTCAGCGAGCTGCTGGTCCTGCGCCCCCTGCGCGACCCGAGCCCCGAACAAGCCATCGCCTTCGGCGCCGCCCTCCTCGCCGCCCGCTGAGCCGCCGCCACGCGCCGCTCCCGCCGCCCCGCCCCCCGCTCCGCACGCTCCGCCACGGCCGCCAAGGGCCGCATCGCCCGTCAAACCCCGCCGTACCGCCTCCCCGCTCCCGCCGGACCCCGTCCAGAACCAGCAGCGACCGTTGACGCGCGAAAGAGACAAGGCGCGAAGTGGCCGGGAGCCGTGAACGCACGAAGAAGACAAGGTGTGGAGTGCTCGGGAGCTGTGAACGCGCGAAAAAGACAAGGCGGGAAGTGGCCGGGAGCCGTGAACGCGCGAAAAAGACAAGGCGGGAAGCGACCGGGAGCCGTGAACGCGCGAAAAAGACAAGGCGCGAAGTGACCGGGAGCCGTGAACGCACGAAAAAGACAAGGCGGGAAGTGGCCGGGAGCCGTGAACGCGTGAAAAAGACAAGGCGCGAAGCGACCGGGAGCCGTGAACGCGCGAAAAAGACAAGGCGGCCCTCCCTTTGCCGTGCAGTTTGGCAACAGGTGTCAGACGCAGGTCTTGTGTGCCGGGATCGAACGGCTGGGCTTGTACGCGGGGCTGCGCCTCGACGGCACGGCGAGCGATCCCGGGACGGAACGTGAGCTGGCTTTCGGCGGTACTTTCGCGCTGGGGCTCGACCTGATCCGGCGCGTTGCGCTCGAAGCCAGCTTCCCAGTGAGCGTGAGCTATCGCGGTGCAGAGTCTACGCTGCTCCTCGCCGGGCCTCTCCAGTTCGGTGGCCGGCTCCGCTTGGGCAGAGCGGTGCCGACGCTGTTCTCGGAGCGGACGCCGCCGCGCTTGGCGTGGGTCCTGGGCGCGTATGTGACGCTACCCTTGCCGAATGCCGCCGGCGACGAGCGCCGCGCCGCGGTCTTGAGCGCTCCGCAGCCCGACCTACGGGCGGCGGCCGAGCTCCGTTGGGGGCCCGTGCAGCTGGTCCCAAGCCTTGGCGCGCTGCTCGCAGAGAAGGCCGTCTACCTGCAGGCCGGCGGGCGGGTCAGCCTGAGCATCTCACAGTCCTTGCGCTTCGACCTCGAGGCGCAGTCGCGCATCCCGCTGTATCGCCCGGATGACGCACAGAGCCGCTGCGGCGGTGGTGCTCGCGTGGGAGGTCTTCCGCGTCGGCGAGCACTTTGAAATCGACCGCTCGGGCCGCGTCTACCGTCCGCACCAGTACGTCGCCCTGGCCGGCGAACACGCCTTCACGGAGGCCAAGACCGCCGAGAAGCTCACCCTGCCGGTCTGCGAGCAGGGTCCCAAGCACCGCTTCTTCGCGCACTGCCAGTTCTTCGCCAAGAGCCTTGAGAAGCTCGCCGAAGCGGTCCAGGCGGTGGATGAGGGGCACGGCGCCGTCGCGGTGCAGGTCCGCGAGCTGCAGTACGAGCAGGAGTGCCTGAGCAGCGAGGAGAGACAGGATCCCCGCGAGCTGTTCATCGGCCTGCTCAAGGGCCTCCGCGGCCGAGCAAGAATGGCCGTGCGCCCGCCGCCGCCTCAGCCGCCGCCGCGCAAAGCGCCCGACGAGCTGGCGAACCAGCCACCCCCGCCCTATCTGGGCCGGCCGGCGCCTGGTCTCGCGTCCCACTCAGGAGCTGATGGGCTCCAAGGAGCGGCGGTCGGCGCCGGCGGAGGCAGGTCTGCGGCCGGGGGATCGGCCAAGCCGCGAAACGGCCACCCCGTCAAAGCCGCTGATCATGGGAGCCACGCCGAAGGCGATGCGGCACCGCGGAAAGGAAAGACCTTCCGCGGAGGGAGCAAACACACCCGCGATAATTGGTATGGCTATGATCGAGACAACGGCTTTGTCAGGTGGTGGCACCGTGAGGGCAAGCATGAGTTTGGAAGAAACGATATGGATAGTGCGGCCGAGGTCAAGGCAATGTATGAACACTGGCTGCAACTCGGGAAACCGGTACCCAAATGAGTAACCCTGGCTCCACCGCTGAACTGTTGCAAAAGCTCGGTAGCAGCGATGCCGACGTCGCTGCTGAAGCTGCGCGCGGGCTGGCCGCGCGCAATGAAGCGAGTGCTGCACCCCGTCTCTTGGAACTGCTCCGCACGACGGATAACCCGCGGATTCGGAACGCTGCAGCGCTGGCACTCTCCGATCTGAGGCAGCCACAGGCCTTTCAGGTGCTCGTCGATCTGTTACGGGACGAGCGTACTGAGAAGAATCGTGGGACGCTGCTATACGCCCTCGGGACCTATGATTGCTCAAGCATCCTGCCGCTCCTCGTTGACTTGGTTATTGCCGGTAACTTCGAGGTAAGCCTGCAGGCCCTGAGTCTCATCCAGGGAATCGAAATAGAACTTGATGATCGGCAATGGGCAGCTTGCACGGCGCGACTGCGAGCTGCTCTGTCTTCGGCTTCCGAGGAACGGCGTCTATTGATTGGCGAGCTGCTGGCGCTGTTTGAAGATGGGGACACCATGGACACGCCGACCTGACTTGTGCCCTTGACGGCGTCCATTCACGGCTGCGCGGGGAGCGGCTGGCCAGGACCCCAGCCCGCGGCCAGGCTATCCTCTTTCTGCCTCCATCGACGACGTGTTTGCGGGGCACCTCTGGAGCCAGGTGCAAGTCCTTCCCCAGACCGCGCAAAGAGACACGGCGGCGCTCTTTCCCTTCGGCGTCACCCTGGGACTCTTGAGCCGGCTCGTCGGCAGCATCGGGACGCAGTACATGTTCTGGAGCGCCCAAAGGGCGGCGCATTCTCGTTCATCGCCAGGCAGTCTTCGGCGGCGGCCTGAGCTTCCAGCCGCGCGCTCGCGTGGACCTGGGCGTCTCGGTACAAGCGGGCGTCGGCGGGCTGGCTCCCTGGGCGGTCACGGTGCGATTTCTGACCCTAAGCGGCGGCAAGAACCATGAGGGGCAGGCGGCGACACCGCTCGCGCAGCTGGTCGCTGACGCTACCCAGGAGTTCGTGGCGTGGGCCGAGGAGCGCAGCCGAGCCATTGACCCCTATCTCAAGAACAACTGCGTCCTTTACGACGACAACCATCAGCCGATGGGCAAGCTGGGTGAGCTGTCTCCGGATGGCGGGGCGTGCATCTATCAGGGACTCCGGGTGCCGATCGGTCCGCACTTCTGGCGCGACCGCGGAGTGACGCGCATCTGCAACGACCCGAAGCTGACCGACTGTTTCCTCCGCCGAGCAGACCGCCATGCCGCCTGGGAGCCGGTTCACCCGCTGCTGGTCGGCGGCGACTGTTTCATCTATCACGACGGCCAGCCGTGGATGCGGGCCGGGACAAAGACCGCGGACCAGCAGGGCTGCGAGACCCAGGGGCACGTCCTGCCCATCGGTCAGACCCTGAAACCCAGCGCCAAGCGCCCCGGCTTCTACTGCTACGACGAACCGGACAAGCTCCGGCGGCAGACCGAGAAGCTGTGGTGTCTGGAGCGCCCGGAGCGACCCCAGACCGACGGCCAGTACCTCGGCCGACGCTGGGCCGGCGGCATCGACCGGGCGACGGACAGCCTGGAGCACGCCGGGGACAGCGTTCACAGAGTTATCGACGAGGGCGCTCAAGGCGTCCCGCTCTATGCAACCACGCCGGTGAAGGAAGCCGCGGCGCAGGGAAGCCGGGTCATTGCGACCCTCAAGAACGCGACCAAGGAAGATGCCAAGCACGTCTTCTGGGACGCTCTTGAAGGAGCAAAAGCGTGGTGGCACAAGCCGCTGCGCCAGCAGGTGGGAGACGTGGCCGAAGAAGCCGGCGACACGATGGCCTCGCCAACCACCTGGGCCGCCGGCGCCGGCCCCATATTCGGCCGCGGCAGCCGGGCGCTGTCCGTGGGGGCGGATGCGCTCTCTGATACTGAAAAGCTCGGCAAGGAGGCAAAGCACCTCGGCAAGGCGGCGAAGAAGGCCGGTGCCGCTGTGGCTGCAGAAGACGAGGCTGTACATACGGCACCGGCGTGGACTGGAGGGCATGCCTATCATTCGCCGCCCAAACAGCTGGACGCTTTTCCGACGGCCCAGAGGGTTCAACAAAAAACGGCCGTACAGGGCGGTGGAACGTTAAGAAAGCGCTGGAAAGACGTCGACGGCACCATATATGAATGGGACAGTCGGCATGGAACCGTTGAAAAATACACGAAGCAAGGGAAGCACATCGGCGAATTCGACCCCAAAACCGGTGTTCAGCTTAAACCGCGTGACCCCACTCGGAGGGTTGAAAAATGATTCGTTTGGTTGAACGTCTCGTGAACTGCTTTGACAAGCAGACTGAGAACCTTGTTCAGGAAGTACCACTAAGAGGGATCACGCTGCGACAGCTCCAGAAGCTTTTCAATGTCCCGGGTTATAATCCCATGTACGACAGCTTTCCCATCGAGCCCTGGCATGCCGAGCAGCTTCAGCCGTTTTTGTCCGAGAAGCTCGACTTGAAGCACTGCGCATGCTTCCTTGATTGCGAAACAATCAAAGTTGAGTGAAGGCTGAATTCGAGTGTTGAAAAATGGTTCGTGCCGTTGAACGCGTAGTTAACTGCTTCGATAGACACACTGAAGAACTAGAAAAGAAGCTGTCGCTCAAAGGCATCACCTTGCAGCTGCTTCAGAAGATCTTCCATGTCCCCGCTGACGACCCCATGTACGACAGCTTTCGCGTCGAGCCACACCATGCCGAGCAGCTGCAGCCCTATCTACTCGAGAAGCTCGACCTAGAGCACTGCGAATGTTTCCTCGATTGCGATGCCATCGATCCTGCCGACCGCACGCGAGGTGTCGAACCATGACTGAGCGTGAGTACCGCTGTGTGTGCTGTTTCGAGAAGCAGGGAGATAAACTCGTCAAAGAAATTCCGCTGGCCGGCATCACCCTGCCGAAACTACAAGAAATTTTTCGCGTCCCCACGGGCGACCCCATGCACGATGTCTGGGATGTCGACCACGAGCGGGCGGTTCAGCTAGAACCGTTCCTGCCGGAAAAGTTGGACCTAGATAAGTTTGATTGCTCGATCCACTGCTATTCGAACAGAGTCACTTGATATGGTTGAATGGTGCGTGAACTGTTTCGACAAGCAGACCGAGGAACTAGCTCAAGACCTACCGCTGACGGGTGTCACGCTGCGACAGCTCCAAGAACTTTTCAATGTCTCGGTTGATGATCCCATGTCCGACAGTTATCGCATCGAGCCCTGGCATGCCGAGAAGCTCCAACCCTTTCTGTCCGAAAAGCTCGACCTGAAGAACTGCAACTGCTACCTCGATGGCTATGCAGTAAACACCACAGGCCCGTCGGCCTGACCCAGTCCCTTGACGGCGGCTGTTTACGGCTCTGCGGGTAAGTGGACGGCCAGACCCCAGCCCGCGGCCAGGCTGGGGCTGGGCAGGGCGGGGACTAGTTCTGCAGGCGGCGCTGCAGCTCGGCGATCTTCTGGGCGCTGTCGGCCTGGGCGGCTTGCAGGGCGGCCAGGGCCTCCTGGTCGGCGCGGCGGCGGGCGGCGGCCTGGTCGGCGCTGGCTTGCTCGGCTTGCAGGGCGGCCAGGCGCTCGCGGAGGCGGGCGAGCTGCTGCTCGGTGGCGGTGACCTCGGCCTGGACGCTGGCCAGGGTCTCGCGGCGGGGGGGGCGGGAGCGGGGGGCCAGGCGGAACAGGCCGGCGGACGCCTCGGGGAGGATCTTGCCGTCGAACAGCTGCTGGTCGGACTCGCCGGCCAGGGCGCTGCGGGCGCTGTTGAGGCGGGCGACCAGCGCGGTCAGCTTGCTCGTCTTGAAGACCTGCAGGGCGGTCTGGGCGGTCTGCAGGGCCCGGAGCGCGTCGTCGGCGGCCTGGACGCGCGCGGTGCAGGGGGCGGCGCGGTTGCGCAGTGCCTCGGTGGGGGCGGTGCGCAGGAGCTCGGGCCAGGTGCGGACCTGCTCTAGCTCCTCGCCGAGCTTGGGGCGGGTGAGCTGGCTCGGGCGGAGGCCGCCGAACAGCGAGCGCCACAGCGGCGCCCTGGTATCCTTGCTCACCGCCTGGAGGGCGTCGACGGCGGTGGCATCGACGAACAGGTCCAGGTGCAGGTCGGCCTCGTCGACCCAGGCGGTGGCGTCTTCCAGCTTGTCGAGCAGGCTCTGCGACTCGGCCTCGGCCGTCGCCACCTCCTTGAGCAGGCCCTCGAAGGTCGGCACCTGCGGCGCGGCCCACGGGCGCTGGCGCATCACGGCCAGGGTGTAGCGCACCTCGCGGTGCAGATCGGGCAGTGGCATATCAACTGTCAACGTCTGAAAGCGCATGAGAACCTCCAGTGAAAAAGGGCGGCCCTTTTAGCGCGGGATGAGGCGGTTCTCAAGCGCAAAGATCGGGCCTGTGGGCCGCGGGCCTCTCCGGCGCCACCGGCTGCGGTCTAACTCGGCGGCGAGGTCGGCCGGTCGGCGGATTGGCGGGCGCTGGCCGTGGGCGGGGGCGGGGGCGGGGGGTCGTCGGGCAGCATGCGGCCGCCGCGGCCGATGCGGAAGCGGTGGCCGCGCCAGCGGAT
>DAOMZC010000244.1:0-8020 GCA_035437965.1 Pseudomonadota bacterium | reverse complement strand
GCCGCTGAGTTGGCGGCCCGTGAGCCACCGCCGCCGCCGCCGCCGCCCGACATCGACAGCCCTTCGTGGGCAATCTCGATCGTCTCGACGGAGATCTCGCTTTTGGTGCCGTCGTACTCGGGGCCGTCCCACTTGGAGATCCAGGCCTTGGAGAACTCCCACCGGCACACCTCGGCCGACCCGGGGCCCATCTGGATGATCGCGCCGTTGAAGCGCGCGCCGCTGCCCTGGCGGAACGCCTCGCGGCGGTTGTACAGCTCGGGCCCGGCAAAGCCCTGCTTGAGCACGAGGTTGGGGAACTTGGTGCGGCCGATCAGCCGAAGCTCGGTGTCGTTGCGGCCACCTTCCTGCATGGGCACCACTTCGGCTTCGGACTTGAGACCGCCGACCGACCGGAAGTAGGAGCTCCGCTCGTTGCCGATCTCGACCACAAAGTAATAGGTGCTGTTGACTTGACGGCGTTCGCCTGTGACGGCCATCGCAAATTCCCCCTGGGTCTTCTTAACCAAAGTGGGTTATCGGCTGCCCGCTGGAAAAGTAGCGTACGTTGGCGCGTCCCGACGGAGAATTGCTGATGCTCGCCCGGCCCTCGAAGCCGGGCGGGTCGCGGCGGGCTGCTAGCGGCGGGTCGGCAGCCGCCGCCACTCGTCGATGAGGTTGGCGACCAGCGCCGTCCAGCCGGTCTGGTGCGAGGCGCCGATGCCGGCCCCGTTGTCGCCGTGGAAGTACTCGTAGAACAGGACCTCGTCCTTCCAGTAGGGATCGGTGCGGAACTTGCGGTTGCCGCCCCACACCGGCCGGACGCCGTTCTCATTGACCAGGAAGATGTCGATCATGCGGCGCGCGATGTCGTGCGCCATGTCCCAGAAGTTGATCGGCTCGTCGTGGCTGCCCGGGGTGCGCAGGGTGTAGCGCGGGCCGAACGCGGTCCCGAGCTTGCGCAGGCTCTCGATGATGAGGAACGAGGTCGGGAACCACAGCGGACCGCGCCAGTTGGAGTTTCCGCCCTTTAGCTTCTCCGCCGATTCGGCCGGCTCATAGGTGACCGAGCTGCCGTCCATATGGAACGGGTGGGCCTCATGATACTTGGAGAGGCTGCGGATGCCGTAGCGCGACAGGAACTCGGTCTCGTTGTGCATGCGCTCGAGCATGCGCTGGAGCTGGTTCTGGTTGACGATGGTAAGGAGGTAGGTGGCCTTGCCCTCGAGCTCGATGGTGTGGATGACCTCCTCGACCATCTCGCGGCGGTTTTTGAGGAACCAGTTGAGGTTGGCGCGGAATTCCTTGAACGGCTCCAGCCACTCCTTCTCCAGGCGCTCGACCGCGAACAGCGGAATCAGGCCGACCAGGCTGCGCACGCGGAACTTCTTGTAGCTGCCGTCGGGGTAGCGCAGCACGTCGTAGAAGAAGCCGTCCACCTGATCGAAAAGCGAGTAGTCGCGATTCCCCATGTGCTTCATGGCGAAGGCGACGTAGGTGTAGTGCTGCAGGAACTTGGTGGCAAGACCTTCGTAGATGGGATTCTCGCGCGCCAGCTCCAGCGCGATGCGCATCAGGCCCAGGCAGAACATTCCCATCCAGCCGGTGGCGTCGGACTGCTCCAGGGTCGAGCCGTCCTTGGCCTTCTCGCTGCGGTCGACGACGGTGATGTTGTCAAGGCCGAGGAAGCCGCCTTCGAAGAGGTTGTTGCCCTCGCGGTCGACCTTGTTCACCCAGTTGGCGAAGTTGATTAGGAGCTTGTGGAAGCAGCGCTCCAGCCACGGACGGTCCGCGGTGCCGCTGCGGATGCGGTCCATGTTGTAGACGCGCCACACCGCCCAGGCGTGCACGGGGGGATTGAGATCGCCGAACTCCCACTCGTACGCCGGAATCTGGCCGTTGGGGTGCTGGAACTGCTCGAACAGGAGCAGCTGCAGCTGATCCTTGGCGAACATCGGATCGATGAGCGCGAACGGCACGCACTGAAACGCCAGATCCCACGCCGCGAACCAGGGGTACTCCCACTTGTCCGGCATGGTCATGATGCGCATCGAGTTCAGGTGGCGCCAGTGCTGGTTGCGGATGCGCTTGCGGCTCTGCGGCGGCGGCATCTCGGGGTTGTCGCCGTCGAGCCACTTGGCGACATCGAAGATGTAGCCCTGCTTGGTCCACAAAAGGCCAGCGAGCGCGCGGCGCTGCACGTGCTTCTCGTCCGGGGTCGCTCCCGGCGGGGCCACGCTCTCGTAGAACTCGTCGGCCTCGAGCTTGCGCTGGTTCACCAGCGCGTCGATGTCGCACAGCGGATCGCGGCTCGGCACGTCGGTGAGGCGGAAGTGAAGGACCTGGGTGCCGTGCGCCGGCACGACGATCCGGTAGTGCAGGGCGGCCTTGCTGCCGAAGCGCTCGGGACGGATCGCATCCTTTACGTTGTCGACGAGGTACCGATGGAAGGCTTCCTTGGTGTAGGCGCTGCGGCTCACCGTGCCCGGGCCGAACGCTACCTCGGCGTTGGTCTCGTTGTCGGTGAACAGCTCGTGGCCGCCGCGCGGGCCGAACAGATAGCGCACCCCGATGCGGTACTGGACCGGGATGAACGGATCGGCGCACACGTCGGTGTCGTCGGCGACCAGGCAGACGCCGCCGGTGTCGTCGCGGCCCGGCTCGATGCGCGGCGCCGCGGTGGACACCGCCCCCCAGGCCCAGGTGTTGCGGAACCACAGGTGGGGCAGCACGTGCAGCGGCGCCGCTTCCGGACCGCGGTTGTGCACGGTGATGCGGACGCACAGATCCTCGGGGCTGGCCTTGGCGTACTCGATCTCGATGTCGAAGTAGCGGTCCTCGTCGAAGATGCCGGTGTCGACGAGCTCGTACTCGGGGCCCTGGCCCTGGCGGCGCTGGTTCTCTTCGATGAGGTGCTGGTAGGGAAAGGCGCGCTGCGGGTACTTGTACAAGAGCTTCATGTACGAGTGCGTCGGCGTATTATCGACGTGGAACCAGTAGTCCTTGGGATCCTCGCCGTGGTTGCCCTCGTAGGGGTTGACGCCGAAGAAGCGCTCCTTGAGGTGCGGGTCGCGCTCGTTCCAGAACGCCATCGCCAGGTTGAGCAGCTGGTAGCGGTCGGAGACCCCGGCGATGCCGTCCTCCCCCCAGCGGTAGGCCTTGGCGCGCGCCTTGTCGTAGGTCAGGTAGCACCAGGCGTTGCCGTCGGCGGAGTAGTCCTCGCGCACGCTGCCCCAGGCGCGGTCGGTGAGATACGGGCCCCAGCGGCGCCAGCCGGACATGTCGTCGCGGATCTCTTTGACGCGCTCCTGCTCGCGGCCACCCTTTGTCGTCTTGGTCGTCGTCGTCATGGTTGCGTTCCTCGGGCGCGGGCGGGCGGCCCGTCAGGCCCCTGTTGGAGCGATCTCGATAGGTTAATTTATGTTGTTTGGCCTTACGAAAACAACCGATTTGTTATCTGTTTTGTTACCTGTCGCACGGCGATACTCCCTCGCGGTACGATGGCCGCGGACCGCACTGCTTACCGCGGACCAGGGAGGGACCTTGATGCAAAACTTGCGCTTGAAGCTACGTCTTGTCGGTCTGCTTGCTGCCGTGGCGCTCGGGCTCGCCGGACCGCTGGGGTGCGGCGCGTCGGGCAGCTGTGACACCTTTGCCGACGACTACTGCGCCCGGCTCAGCGAGTGCGATCCGGTGATCTACGCCGCTCTGTCGGGAGGGGACGCGGCGATCTGCCGGGCGCGCTTCGCGCCGCTGTGCACGCGCTCGGTGGCCATCGAGGGGGTCAAGTTCACCGCCGACGGCGCCGGCCAGTGCGGCAAGGGCGTGCGCGCCGCCTCGTGCGATGATTTGCTCGGCGGCAACCTGCCCGCGGTGTGTACGCCGCCGGGCAGCCGCGCCGACGGGGCCTCGTGCAGCGACTCGCTGCAGTGCGCCAGCACCCGCTGCACCGGCAGCGCCACCACCTGCGGCACCTGCGTGCCCCGGCTCAAGAGCGGCGAGGCGTGCCAGTCGTCGGGGCAGTGCCAGTACGGCCTTTACTGCAAGCTCGCCGGCACCGGTCCCGGCGCGTGTACCCCCTACGTCCAGGTCGGCCAGAGCTGCGCCGCGGGGGACCAGTGTCTGCCCACCCTGTTCTGCAACACCGGCGGGCAGCCGAGCGGCACCTGCGCGGCCCGGCGCGCCGCCGGCGAGGCGTGCAGCCGCAACGCCGACTGCGACAACCAGAAGAGCCTGGTCTGCGACTCGGCGAGCAAGCAGTGCGTCGCCTACACCGTCAACTACATCGAGGTCGGCGCCTCCTGCGCCAACAGCGGCAGCACGACCAGCTTCAACATATGTCGGCGCGACGCGCACTGCGTCACCACCACCACTACCGGCGGCGGCTCGACCTCGACCTGCGTGGCGGCGCTGGCCGCCGGCCAGAGCTGCAATAACCTCGACAGCGAGTGCGCCGCCGGCCTGACCTGCACGAGCCAGGTCTGCCAGTCAAGCCCCGTTCCGCAGTCCTGCCTGTAGCCGCGCCCGACCTACGGCAGCGCGACTCGCTGCGCGGTCGCTCGCAAGGCCGCCTTCGCCTCATCCCAGAGCGTCCGCACCAGCTCGGCCGCGCCGAGAGCGCGCGCGTTGCGCACTCCCTGCCCGGCCCACAGCGACATGAGCTCGGGGTCGCCGGCGCGCGCCGCGGCGGCCCGCAGGGGCTGGGTCAGCGCGTTCTGGACGGGGTAGGCGGGCAGGGTGTCCTCGATGGGGCGCAGCTCGCGCATGAAGCGGTTCTCGATGCCGCGCGCGAAGCGGCCCGAGAAGGCCCGGGTGAGCCGCGTCGGGTCGTCGCCAGCGCTTGCGATGGCCTGGCGCCAGGCGGCGCTCGTCGCGGCCTCCGGACAGAGCAGGAACGCGGTGCCGAGCTGCACCGCGTCGGCGCCCAGCGCGAGCGCCGCCGCGATGCCGCGCCCGTCCATGATACCGCCGGCGGCGATGACCGGCAGCGGCACCGCGTCGCAGATCGCCGGCAAAAGGGCCATGGTGCCGATCAGGCTCGCCGCGACCGGCGCGAGGAAGCTGCCGCGGTGGCCGCCCGCTTCGCAGCCCTGGGCGCAGATTGCGTCGGCGCCTACCGCCGCCCAGGCGCGGGCCTCGGCGACCGTGGTCGCGGTGCCGACCACCGCGGTGCCCACCGCGTGCAGGCTGCTTACCTGCTCGGCGGTCAGGCAGCCGAAGGTGAAGCTCGCCACCGCGGGCCGGCAGGCAAGGAGGGCCTGGAACTGCGCGGCGAAGTCTTCCGCCCAGCGCGCCGGCGCTGTCGGCGGCGGCAGGCCGAGCGTCGCATAGTAGGGCGTCAGGACCGCGACCGCCTGCGCGACCTCGGCAGCCACCGGCGTGGTCGGTCCCAGCACGAACAGGTTCATCGCGAACGGCCGGTCGGTAGCGGCGCGCACGGTCGCCGCGGCCTGCGCCATCGCGTCGGCGCTCAGCCCCGGGGCGAGCGAGCCCAGGCCGCCGGCCCGCGACACCGCGGCAGCCATCGCGGGGGTCGAGGCCCCGAGCATCGGTGCCTGAATAATGGGAATCAAGAGCTCTTTCAACATCACCCGCTACTCCTTGCCGCGACTGCAGAAAATTCCTCTTTTGCACTCACTTGCGGACACTTTCTTGCGCAGCATGATAGCAGCCCGGCACAAGCGCAAGCGAGCCTTTGCCAGATCGTCAAAGAAGCCCGGAGAGCCGCTGCCAACCTGACAGAAGGGAACTATCCAGATGCAGGTCGACCGTCGCTGAGCCGCATTATGAATGCGTGGCACGCCGGTTGCGTACTCCACGCAGTCATAAGGAGTCCATGACAATGCAGAAGATGAGCAGACAGTTGATCAAGAGTGTTTTTCTTGGCGCCGCCGCGCTGAGCGGACTTGTCGCCCCGGCCGCCCGCGCCGAAACGGAAGCCGGCTCGCTCAGCGTCGACATCGAGATTGCCGAGCGGACCAGCAAGGAGTCACCAGAGGCGCTGGTGACGACCCTGGTGCTCTTTGGTGAGCACGGCTGCGCCTCGGCCGACACGCGCCAGGCCAAGGTGTCCTATGAAGTCGAGGTCTGCCGCGATGGCGGTGAGCGCGCGACGCCGGTGCTGCGGGTGAACATCTCGCGCAACCAGAGCTCGGCGCAGCCGTTTAGCAGCAAGAAGTTCAAGGTCACAAGTCAGCTGCCGCTCGGCCAGCGCGCGGTGCTCGGACGACTGCACTACAGCGACGGGGTGGAGACCCAGCTCACGGCGTCCGTGCGCTGACCTGCGGGCGCCTGCGAGCGCCCAGTCCGTCAGTCTGCAGAGTATGTGAGGAGGAAAGAAGGAGTCGAAGGAGGGCTTGCGCGAGTGCTTCCTACAGACTACAGCGGTCGGCCGAAGTTCTGGGTCCAGTAGTGCTTGTAGGTCGACGTGGCGCTGTAGCCGTAGCCGATGCCGGTGTGGATGTAGGTCGCGCTCATGAGGTTGGCGCAGTGGCCGGAGCTCTTGATCCACTGCTGGACGGTGGCGGCGGCGGTGGAGTTGCCGGCGGCGATGTTCTCGGCGGCGGCGCTGTACCGGTAGCCCGCGTCGGTCATGCGCTGGAACGGGCTCCGGCCGTCGAGGCCCGTGTGGCTGAAGTAGTTCTTGGTCGCCATGTCGACGCTGTGCGCCTGGGCGGTGGTGTCCAGCCGCGAGTCGCGGGCGAGCGGCGGGGCGGCGGGGAACGACTTGGTCCCGCACACCCGGGCCACCGCGCGGGCCTTATTGATCTCGGTGAGGATCTGGGCGCGCAGCGTCGCGATCTCGGTCGCGGTCAGCGGCTCGGACAGGGTCGAGATCTGCTCCTCGGCGATCGGCTCGGGGAACTGCTCCGGGTTGAGCGCGTCATCGGCGCCGCAGCCGACAAGCAGGGTGGACGAGAACAGGGCGAGGCCGGCGGCGCGCAGGAGGGAGCGGGAGGTGAGGTTCGCGTTCATGGTCTTCTCCGGGTTTTTATTTGTTGTCAGGTGCGTCTCTTGAACGGAACAAAAAGCAACTCATGTGCCAGCGGTGCACCCGCGCGAACCCGTTGAAATCTCTTAATCGGCGAAAATCGGTAGATGTCTACAGACAGCAACCTGCTGCCTGCGGACTGCTGTCTGCGGGCTGCACGAGCACTCGCAGATGCCAAGGTAGGACTTCAGTGGCCTCGTCGATGTGACTGTATCTTGAGGCCCATGCTGCCCATGCTTTGTGATAAGATCGCAAGTTATGAGTCTGTCTTTTATCGGACCATCGGGCTCCTATGAAGTCCCGTGGATCCGCTACGCTCTGCTCCGCGACAATGTCCTGCGTCACCTCGATAAGGACAGCTACTCACCGGCGTTCGGCGCTCTGTACAGGATCGGTCACGCCCTGGGCGGAACAGAGGTCCGGCTCTCTGCGGTGCAGCTGCAAGAGGAAGCGGGCCGGGCACACGCCGGACTCGCCGAGCTGCCGATCTCCGAGCTCGCGATCAGCGCCCGCACCAAGGCGATCATCGAGCTGGAGACCATGCTCCCGGCGGGTCCGCCGACCTACATTGTCGGCCCGACCGCGCTCGCGGCCTGGGTCGCTAGCGACGCAGTGACGCTGGCGGACGCCTTTAAGGCGATCACCCAGGCGCTGCTGGCGATCACCGCGAACGCCCAGCACGGAGACATCGTCGAGGTCTACGACACCTGAGCGGCGGAATCGGCGGCGGCTGGGTGGACGAAATTTAGCGCGGCGCGGCGGGCGGGCAGGGCGGCAGGCGACAGGCCGACCGGCGTCGGCCCGGGACAGACCTACTTCTTCTTCTTCTTCGGCTTCTTCTCCTCGACGCACTTGCTATCGGTGCAGGCCCACACGTTGCCCTTGGCGGCGGCGCCCTTGGAGGCGCAGTCCTCGGGCGCGGTGCACTCCGGGGCGGGCGCGGCGGGGGCCGGCGTCTCAGCGGCGGGGGCCGGCGTCTCGGCAGCGGGGGGCGGGGTTGCCGCCGGCGCGGTGCAAAGCCTGCTCGAGCGTATCGCACGTCAACACGCC
>DAOMZC010000243.1:0-8029 GCA_035437965.1 Pseudomonadota bacterium | reverse complement strand
CTCGGCGGGTGACAGCGTGACCGATCCCGGCGCATCTTGTCTGATAGAAGCAAGGATGCTCTCGGCCTCCGTGGCAGCCCCGCGCAGCGCCGCCAGCTCGGCGCGATGGACGGCGGCCAGGAAGCGCTCGTGCGGCGTGGCGGCGGTCGCCTGCGCAGCGCGGAAGTGAGCCCCAGCGCGTGATAACTGGCCGCCCCGCTGCGCGACCTGACCAGCGAGCAGCTGCCAGCGCACCGCTTCGGTCCTCCCGGCCGTGCTCTCGCTCTCCGCCAGCAGCACCTGTGCCGGCTCCAGCTGCCCCTGACTTAGCAAGAGCCGGATCGTCAGCAGCTCGATGGCCACCCGCTGCCCCGGCAGCTCGGCGAGCAGCGTCGGCAACAGGGCGAGCGCCGCGCTCCCCAGCTCGGTCGCGCAGAAGGTATAGGCCCACAGCTGGAAGGTGGCCCAGGCGGCAAGCGGCTCGCCGGCCGCTACCTGGTGCTGGACCGCGGCCAGCGCCGCCGCGGCGGCCGCCGAGCCTACGGGAGCTCCAGCGCAGCGCCGCAGGTGCAGCTGCGCGGCCAGCCGGTGCGCGCTCCGCAGCTCGCGCGCCCCGATGAGGGTCAAGAGGGTATTCCACACCGGGTCGGGGACCGTCGCGCGGGTGAGGTCGACCAGGTGGTAGTGGGTCAGCGTCGCCAGCTCGGGCTGCTCGGCCAAGAGCCCGCCGGCCCCCTTGAGCCACTCGGAAGCGGGCAGCTTGCCGGCCAGGATGCGGGCGAGCACCAGCAGGCGGCGCGCCGCCGGCCGCAGCGCTTGCAGCGTCTGCGCCAGGGCGTCTTCATCGCCGCCGTCGGTCTCGGCGGACTTGCGCACCAGGCGGTGCAGCAGGCGCGGGCTGCCGCCGGTGCGACTGAACACCGCCTGGGCGTCCGGGGCCCCCAGCCCTTGCAGCTCGGCGAGGCGCAGCGCCAGCTCCGTCGTCTCCGCGGCGCTGAGCGGCGGCAGCCGGACGATGGTGGGCGGCACGGCGTCGGTCAGCAGGGGCAGCTCGCGCCGCGAGGCGATAAACAGCCGGCTGCCGCCGCTGCGGCGGGCCAGGTAGCTCGCCGCCTCGCCCACCGCCGCCGGATCCAGGTGGTGCACATCATCAATAAAGATCAGCCGAGCGGCCTGAGTCAGGCCGCGAGCGACGGCGGCCAGCTCCGCATGCAGGTCGCCCGGAGGTCGCGCCGGCTCTTCGGGGGACCGCTGTGCCAGCAGGTCGCCGAGCTGCGCCACCAGCTGCTCTATCCGCTGTCCCGCCTGCGCGCGCAAGAAGATCGGCTGCGTCCGTCGCCAGCTCCGAGTCGCAAGCAGATCGGCGACCAGCCGGTAGACAAACTCGGTCTTGCCGATGCCCGGCACCCCATACACCAGCAGCAGCGGCGATTGCTCAAGGAGCCGCCGGCAGCGCCCGAGCTCGTCCTTATGCCCGATGAACAGCGGCGACGGCTGCGGAAACGGTGCCGGCCCCGGGTGCGGGCGCGTCGCTGCCGACGCCGTGGAGGTCCGGCGGCGGGACCGCGGGCTGGCTATCGGACTTACATCGCGCATTCGATCGCCGGCAGGATAAAACTAAATCGCCCACACTTCGAGGCGCGAATTTTCACCCGCAAAAGTCGCTGACTGTCACAGACCGTGGAGGATTGTCGCGTCCCTTTTACAAGTCTCGACAAGTATTGCCGGCCGGTAATCGGGCTGCTGAGAGGGCGTGCAATCTTACACACTGTATTACTGGCTCCCCGTCGCTGAAGTCGTCATCCTAAGAACTATCAGACCCGCTCTTGAGTGAGCACGGAGGAGTCCCAATGAAGCGTCTACAGAGCTCGATCTACTCGCTGTCCGCCCTGGCCCTTTTGACCGTTCTCGGACTGACTGGCTGCCCCCAGGAATCCAAAGAGGAAGGGAAGGGCGCCCAGCCCGCTGCCGCGCCAGCGCCGGTCACCGCCGTAGCGCCCGAAGCCGCAGCTCCCGCCGGTGCGGTGGCCACGGCGGCCCCGGCGGCGGCAAATCCCGCGCCGTCGCCCGAGGCGAGCAAGGCCGCCCCCGGCGGTGAGGCCAAAGAGGCGCCCAAGGCGCCGCAGTAGCTCGGCTCAAGCGCAGCTGGCGGGCAGAGTCTTGCTGCACCGCCCGCAGCGATAGGACTATATTCGGCGGCGTCTCATGCGCGCCGATTCCCCAACCCGCAGACCCTCTTCTCCCAACCTGCTTGCCGCCCTCGTCCTCTTGGCCCTGGCCAGCCTGGGCGCGGGCTGCGACAAGAAGCTCAGCGGAATCGAGCTGAGAGCGGCGCCGCAGCTCGTCAAGGGCACCACCGCCCAGCTGCGCGCCTTCGGCAGCTACACCGATGGGAGCCGGCAGGACCTTACCTCCGCTGCCACCTGGACTTCGGACAGGCCCGGGGTGGTAGCGGTCTCGGATCAAGGGAACCGCAAGGGGCTGGTCGTGGCGCTCGGCACCGGTCGCTGCCAGATCACCGTCCGCGCCGGCGAGCAGCAGGCCGCCGCCGTCATCGATGTCAGCGAGCCGCTAGTCACCGCACTCGCCATCACGCCGGTGACCCCGATGATCGCCAGCGGCACCAGCGCGGCGCTGCGCGCGACCGCGACGCTGTCGGACGGCACGACGCGGGACGTGACGGCGCAGGCGAGCTGGTCGTCGCTGTCGTCCGCAATCGCAACGTTTCAGGAAGGCAGCGAGCGCCGCGGCCAGGTCACGGCGGTGGCGCCGGGCACCGCGGTGCTCACGGCGATGCTCGCCGGAGTCGCGGGCGCGGTGAGCCTGCGGGTCAAGGACGCCGCGCTCACGGCGCTGGTCATCAGCCCGGTGAGTCCGACCCTGGCCAGCGGGACCCGGCAGCAGCTCGTCGCCACCGGGATGTTCTCGGACCGGACCACCCAGGACCTGAGCAGCCTGGTCAGCTGGAGCAGCTCCGACGACGCAGTAGTCGCGGTCGCGAACACCGGCGCGCGCGGTCTGTGCTCGGCCGGGCTTAAAGGAAAAGCGACGGTGACCGCGAGGTTTGCCGGCATCAGCGGCGCGACCACGCTGACCGTTACCGATGCCACCCTGGTCGCCATCGGGGTGACGCCGACCGGCATCGAGCTCGCCAGGGGCACCCGGCAGCAGTTTGTCGCTACCGGCACCTACTCGGATGGGACCACCCAGGATCTTACGACCGCGGTCAGCTGGGAATCGAGCAACCGCGAGACCGCCAGCGTCGCCACCCTCCCCGGCAGCGAGGGCCTGGCGATGGCGCTGGTCCGCGGCAGCAGCCTGATCAACGCCACGCTCGACGGCAAGAGCGGCGCCGCCCGGCTGGTGGTCGCCGATGCGGAGCTTGTCGACATCGCCGTCGCCCCCGACACCGCGGCCATTGCCCAGGGGACGACGCAGCAGTTCGTCGCCACCGGCACCTACTCGGATGGCAGCTCGCAGGACCTGACCCGGGACGTCACCTGGTCGGCCAGCGACTCGCTGGTCCTGGCCATCTCGAACGCCGGCGACTCGCACGGGCTGGCGACTGGCCTGAAGAGGGGGGCGGTGACGATCCGTGCCACCTTCGGCGCGATCAGCGGCAGCGCGGCGTTCGCCGTAAGTGATGCCACCCTTCAGTCGCTCACCGTCTCGCCCGCCGTGGCGTCGCTGGCGGCCGGCACGACCATGCAGCTCACCGCGACCGGCACCTACTCCGATGGCAGCGTGCAGGACCTGACGGCGGCGGTCGGCTGGGCGGCGGAGGATGGGGCGGTGGCGCAGCTCTCCAACGTCGCCGGCAGCCAGGGTCTGTTCACCGCCCTGGGCAAGGGGGAGACGATGGTCACCGCGGTGAGCGCCGGGGTGACCGGCACCGCCACCCTGTCGGTAACCAGCGCCACCCTCGTCCGGCTGACGATCTCGCCGCGGGCGGCGACGCTGGCGCTGGGCAGCGCGCGGCAGTTCGTTGCGCTGGGGACGTTCTCGGATGGCTCGGCGCAGGACCTGACCAGCGCGGCGACCTGGTCGTCTTCGGCGCTGGCGGTGGCTACGGTCTCCAATGCCGCCGGGTCGCGGGGCCTCTTGTCGAGCGCCGCCATCGGCACCGCCCTCATCCTGGCCAGCCTGGGCGGGAAGGGGGACTCGACGACCCTCATGGTGAACTAATTAGGTCTCGTCGCCCGCGCTGTCGACCTTCTTGGTGAGGGTCTGGCGGGTAATCCCCAGGTGATGCGCCGCCAGCGTCCGGTTGCCGTGGCAGCGATCGAGCACCCGCCGGATGTGCTCCAGCTCGACCGCGGCGAGGGTGCGGATGGGGTAGGCGGCGCTGTCGGTCGGCGCGGACCTGTCCTCTCCGGTTGCCGCGCGAGCGATGGGGACGGCGCGCAGCCCGCTCGGCAGGTGGTCGGGGCGCAGCTCGTGCTCATCGTGGAGCAGCGCCGCCCGCTGCACCACCGCGCGCAGCTCGCGCACGTTGCCGGGCCACGGGTAGCCGCACAGGAGCCGGGCCGCCTCGGCGCTGACGCCGCTCCACGAGCGCCGGAACTCGCGGTTGGCGATGCGCAGGAAGTGCTCGACCAGCGGCACGATGTCGCCCTGGCGGACGCGCAGCGGCGGCACCGTGACGGTCATCGAGTTCAGGCGATACCACAGGTCGGCGCGGAAGCTGCGCTCGGTCACCATCGCCGACAGATCCCGGTTGGTGGCGGCGACGATGCGAGTGTCGACGCGGCGCATCGCGGTGGCGCCGACCCGGCGGAAGGTCCGCTGCTCCAGGAACGTGAGCAGCTTGGCCTGCGCGGCGGCCCCCAGGTCCCCGACCTCATCGAGGAACAGGGTCCCGCCGTCGGCGACCTCGACGAGGCCGAGCTTGCGGTCGCGGGCGTCGGAGAAGGCGCCGCGCTCGTGTCCGAAGAACTCGCTCTCGACGAGGTTCTCGGGCACCGCCGAGCAGTTAAGCTCGACGAACGGCCCGGCGGCGCGGCCGGAAAGATCATGCAGGGTGCGGGCGACGTGCTGCTTGCCGACGCCGCTCTCGCCGTACACGAGCACGGTGGCGACCGGACTCTGGGCGATGAGCCGGACCTCGCTCATCACGGTCTGCATCGCGCTCGACTTGTAGACAAAGCCAGCCGGATCGTTGCGGCTGCGGTCCTTCTGGGCCAGGTACTCGATGCGGCTCTCCAGGTTGCTGGTGCGCACCGCGTTGCGGACGGCGACGACGATCTCCTCCAGATCGAAGGGCTTCTTGATGAAGTCGTAGCCGCCGAGCTTCATTGCCTGGACCGCGCTCTCGATCGAGCCGTACGCGCTCATCAGCAGCACCTTGGCCTCCGGCGCGTCCTGCTTGATCCGCCGCAGGATCTCCAGCCCATCGATGTCCCCCAAGACCAGATCGAGCAGGACGACGTCCGGCCGCGCGCTCTGGTAAAGCTCCCACGCCTGCTCGCCCGAGGCCGCGACCGAGACCTCGAAGCCCTCCTGGGTAAGTGCGCTGCGCAGCGACTGCCGAATCAGCGCCTCGTCATCAGCGACTAGGATGTGCGCGGCCAAGACGTTCCTCCTGCTTCAGCTGGGCGGCCTGACTACTTGAGCAGCGGCAGCAGGATGCAGAACTCCGCCCCGCCGCCGTCGCGGTTGTGGACGGTTATGAGCCCGCCGTGCTCCATGACGATATTCTGCGTGACCGCCAGACCAAGTCCATGCCCTTGCGGCTTGGTGGTGAAAAAGGGGTGAAACAGCTGCTCCTTCTGCTCGGGCACGATGCCGCGCCCCTCGTCGCGGACCGCGAAGGCAAGGTAGGGCCGGCCCAGGTGCACCGACTCCTGCACCGCCAGCGTGACCCGCCCGCCGGGCGGTGAGACCTGCGCCGCGTTGATGAGGAGGTTGGCGAGCGCCTGGGTGATGAGCAGCGGATCGACCTCCAGCGGCGCCACCTCGGGCGGCTGCTCCACCACCAGCGTGGCCTGGGCGCGCACGAGCTCCGAGCGCGCGGCCTCGGCGGCAGAGTCGATGAGGCGCTGCACCCGGCACTCCTCCAGGCGCGGCGACAGCGGCCGCGCGTAGTGCAGGAGCCGCCGCAGCAAGAGCTCGACGCGGGTTATCTCCTGATCGAGGGCGAGCGCGGTCTCGCGGATCTCGCTCGGCGACAGCTGCGACCCCTGCGCGGTGCGGAACTGCAGCTGCACCGCCGCCTTCATGCCGGCCAGCGGGTTCAAGATCTCGTGCGCCAGCTTGGCCGCGACCTCGCCGATGGCCGAGAGCTTCTCGCTCTGGATGAGGCGGCGGCGCTGCTCCAGGATGGCGGCATCGGTCTCTTCTAGCTTGCGCAACAGCGCGGCCATGTGATCTCCAATGGCAAGCAGTCCTCGGCGACCTTCGGGGACCGAGATCCGCGTCTTCTGTACGGCCGACTCGACCTGCAGCTGCAGCTCGTAGATCGGCTTGCCGACCCGCCGCGCGAGCAGGAACCCCATCGCCAGGCTGGCCGCGGTCCCGGCAATGCTGGCCAGAAGGAGCAGCCATGTATGGTTGCGCAGCGACCGGTGCTCGTGCTCAAGCTCCTGCTTGGCCTGGCGCTGCCCGAGCTCGACGAAGCGCTGGCACAGGCCGAGCAGTATCTCGATGCGCTGCTGGCCGCGCCGCAGCCCCGCCTGCGCCAGCTCCTGCTGACCGGCATCGAACGCGGCGATGAAGTCCTGGCGGTTCTGGTCGTAGCTGCGGTACTGGTCGGCGATGCCCTTCAGCTGCTGGCAGGCCTCTTCCTCTTCGCACTGCTCCTGGGCGTGCTGCAGCCACTGCGCAAAGCTCGCGCGGCTGCGATCGAGCTCGCTCAGCCAGCGCCGCTCGCGCGTCAGCATGTAATAGGCGCCAAACCCCTTCTGGTAGAGCAGCGTCTGCAGCGCCGTCGCCTCTTTCAGCAGGCTCACCTGGCGCTGCAGCGCGCTGTCGCTGACCTCGGACAGCTGGTGCAGCGACACCACGGCAACCCCGCACACCGCCCCCAGGGAGATGATCGAGACCAGTGAAGCGAACAGCAGCAGCAGCGTAAGCGGGTTGGGTCGGCGGTCGAGCATGAGCGACCCGAGTATGCGGCTGTCGCCCGGCGCGTTACCAGCGCGACGCGCCGACTTTTCGTCCAGCTCGGACAGCGCCACCGCGAGCTCAGCTAGCGACCCGGTGATGAGCGCACCCGGATACCAAGGATACTAAGGATACTAAGGATGGTAACAAGACCAGATAGAGTCTCCTCATGGCGGGTTCCTCCTTTTTCGCGGACAGACTGCTCGCCCGCAGGGCCAGCAAAGCAAGCCGCGTTCCGTCCAGCGCCACCGTCGCAGCCGGCCCGCAGAGGGGGGAGAGCGAGGAGGCGCGGGCGTTAAGTTTTCCACCGCCGGCGCCTGCCTGCGTTCCATAATCTTCCGCGGACTCGGGCGCCCAGGCGGCCGCGCTACGGTTTCTCGCTGACCGGCGCGCTGGCCGCGGGCGCAACCGCGGCGCCGGCGGGAGCCAGGCGGCCGGCAAGCGCCGCCCCGAGCAGTGCCGCTCCCAGGGCCGCTGCGAAGAAGATCCCGTTGGCCTCCTTCATCGAGAGGCCGAGCTGCCCGGACAGCGCCAGCAGCGCCCCGCCGGCCCCGGCCCCGAGCGCCGTGCCCAGCGACTCGGTGAGCTGCAGCTGGCCCGAGACCTCGCCTTCGCGCTCGGGCGGCGCCAGCGCGATGCACAGCAGCCCGACCGCGGTGTAGGCGGAGCCGATGCCCGCGCCGCTCACCGCCCAGCCGAGCGGAATGAGGAAGAACGGCAGCGCGCCGACGAGCGCCGCGGTCACCAGCGCGATGCCCGCGGCGACCAGCACGAAGCCGACCTGCACCGAGCGGACGCGCCAGCCGCCGCGCGCCTCGAGCCGATCCTGCACCCAGGAGGACGCGATCCACCCCAGGGCCCCGGCGGACAGCGCCAGGCCGGCCCGCGTCGGGCTGGCACCGCGCAGCTCGCTGGCGCTGAGCGGCAGGAACGACTCGGCGCCGAAGTA
>DAOMZC010000242.1:2127-8045 GCA_035437965.1 Pseudomonadota bacterium | reverse complement strand
CATCACGGATGAGGATGACTGCTCGGTGCAGCTGGCGCTGCGCAACCAGCTGAACCCGCAGTCGCGCAACTGCGACCCGGCGCAGCCCGACTCCTATGACTGCTATAACCTCGACTACCGGTGCCTGGCGCGCAGCGTGCAGTGCAACGAGTCGATGCTCACCACCGGCGTCAAGACCGGCTGCACCGAGCGTCCGAGCAACTTCCTTGAGCCGCTGCAGAAGTACTACAACTTCTTCAGCACCCTGCGCCCGCCGGAAAAGCTGCTCATCAGCGGCATCTGGACCCTCCCTTCGGTCACCAGCGGCGGCCGCCTGGAGATCGCCCAGGGCAACGTCGCCAGCCCGAGCACCGCGACGCTGAACCGCGCCGGCGGCATGCTCGCCTCGTGCAGCTACTCGGCCGACCAGACGATCTTCGGGCAGGCGCAGCTCCGCTTGTCGAAGTTCGCCTCGCTGTTCGGCGTAAATTCCACGAACTCCAAGCCCAACGCCCTGGAGCTCAGCATCTGTGAGATCGGCAACTACCCGGCCGCCCTCAAGAGCATCGCCGACGCGCTGATCGATCGCGTCCAGCCGGGGTGCCTGCCGGTAGTGCCCAAGACCCTCAACGGCAAGCCGATCTGCCTGGTCGGCGATGTCGACTCGAACACCCCGAACGCCGCGCCCGACATCGGGTTCCCGGTGTGCTCGGACACGTGCTGCAACGCGTTTGCGACCTCCAGCACCCCGACGCCGGCCGACCCGGCGATCCAGAACGCCTGCAGCGGCGAGACCACCGATGCCTGCTACTGCACGGTAAAGAGCCAGGTCGGTCAGTGTTCGGCCAGGGTCGGCGTGGTCGCGGGCGTGTGGCGCAAGAACGCCAACGCGGCGCCTCCGGGCAAGCAGGCCAACTTCCTGTGCGTCGGCGGCGGCTGAGCTGCCGGCGCCCGACCGGACCGGGGTCGGGCGAGCCTTTTCACCAGCGGACAGCTGGGCTACTGTGCGGCTGTGCGTGACCGATTCGTACGTTTCGCCTGGCTCGTCCTCGGCTTCAACCTGCTCGTCATCCTGTGGGGGGCCTACGTGCGGGCCTCGGGCTCGGGGGCCGGCTGCGGCAGCCACTGGCCGCTGTGCAACGGCGTGGTGGTGCCGCGCGCGCCGAGCACGGCGACCCTGATCGAGCTGACCCACCGGGTGACCAGCGGGCTGGCGCTGCTCCTGGTGGTGGGGCTGTTTGCCTGGGCGCGGCTGGCGCGGCCGGCGGGCCACCCGGCGCGCACCGGCGCCGGCTTCGCGCTCGGCTTCATGATCGGGGAGGCGCTCTTGGGGGCGGGGCTGGTGCTGCTCGCCTTGGTCGCCACCGATGCGTCGCTGCGGCGGGTGATCGCGCTGGCGCTGCACCTTCTCAACACGTTCCTCCTTGTCGGCAGCCTGGGAGTGACCGCGTTCCTGGCGGGGCCGCGGGCGGCGCCGTGGCGGCCCGGACGGATGATCCCGTGGCTGCTCGTGCCGGCGCTGGTCGGCACGCTGCTCATCGGCGTCACCGGGGCGATGACGGCCCTTGGCGATACGCTGTTCCCGGCGCGCGATCTGGCGGCGGGGCTGGCCCAGGACCAGGCGCCCACGGCGCACTTCCTGCTGCGGCTGCGGGTGATCCACCCGGCGCTGGCCCTGCTTACCAGCTTGTATCTGGCAGTGGCGGTCGGGGTGCTGGCGGCGCAGCCGGTGACCGCGCCGGCGGGCTTGCCGGCGGGCTTGCCGGCGGTTTTGCCGGCGGTTTTGCCGGCGGTTTTGATGGTGCGCCGGCTGGCGCGGCTGGCCTTGCTGCTGTTCGTCTTGCAGGTGGGCGCCGGGCTGACCAACCTCCTGCTCCTGGCGCCGGTCTATATGCAGCTTGTGCACCTGCTGCTCGCCGACTGTGTGTGGCTGGCGCTGGTGCTGCTTACGGTCGCCTGCGGCCAGGCCGCCGGTGCGCGGAGGTGACGATGGAAAAGACCCCCCAGACGGTAGTCGCCAACGGCCTGCGCTTCGCCTACCTGGCCCAGGGGTCCGGGCCCCTGGTGCTGCTGCTGCACGGGTTCCCCGACACGCCGCACACCTGGGACGAGGTGCGACCGGCCCTGGCCGCGGCCGGCTATCGCGCGGTGTCGCCGTACATGCGCGGCTACTTTCCCAGCGAGATCCCGCAGCCGCCGGCCTATGACTCCGAGACCCTGGGCCGCGATGTCCTTGGCCTTATCACGGCGCTCGGAGAAGAGCGCGCCATCGTCGTCGGCCACGACTGGGGCGCGAGCGCCGCCTACGCCGCCGCGAGCCTGGGCCCCGAGCGGGTCGCCGTCCTGTGCACGCTGGCGATCCCGCATCCGGCGTCGATAAAGCCGTCCCTGCGGCTGCTGTGGCAGGTCCGCCACTTCTTCGTCCTGCGCCAGCGCCAGGCGGCAAGCCGGCTGCGCGCCGACCACCTGGCCTACATCGACGAGCTGGTCCAGCGGTGGTCCCCCAAGTGGCGCGTCCCGCCCGGCGAGACCGCGGCGGTGAAGGCGGCCTTCAGCGAGCCGGGCTGCCTGGAGGCCGCCCTCGGCTACTACCGCGCCATGACCCCGCGGCTGCCCGCGGCGCTGCGCGGCAAGATCACCGTCCCGGCGGTCTCCTTCGCCGGCACCGACGACCCGTTCCCGCCGGCGGGGTTTGACCGCGCCGCGCCGTGGTTTGCCGGCGGCTACCGCGTCGTCCGCATGCCGGGCGGTCACTTCATGCACCGCGAGCACCCCGCGCGGTTCATCAAAGAGCTCCTCGCCGCGCTCGCCGCGCCTCCGCCCGCCTCCTAAGAGCAGGTGACGCGGCGCCGGGTGCGGCTGGCGATGATGGGCCACGCTGGCCGCTCGTCCGGCCGCGGCGCCGAGCGGCCACTGGGTCCGATTCCGCCGACAAGCCGCCGGGGGTTGAGTTACGGGCCGTCTCGGGCGAAGCTAAGTTCGTGCGAGCTGCGACTGAGCCAGGCGATCGGGCCTCACTGGTGGCCGCCCGGGCAGGGCAGGCGGTGGACCGGGGTGGCGGGGGCAGGGGAGTGCGCTGGTGCGTGGCGCTCGGGCTGGCCCTCTTGTGCGGCCTGCTGGGCGGCGGTGCCCCGAAGACGGCGCGCGCCCAGGCGGAGACCACCGAGGCCCCGGATCCCGACTCGCCGCGGCGGGCCCTTGAGCGCTTCCTCGCCCACACCCAGCACGGGCGGTTCAGCGAGGCGGCGCTCGACCTCGAGCTGCCAGCCGAGCAGCTTGCCGACAAGGCGGGAGCGACACTGGCGCGGCGCCTGGGCGCGGTCCTCGACCGCCGGCTGAGCAGCGACCCGGAGTGGCTGGGCAAGGTCTCCGACGCGCCGATGGGCGATCAGAAGGACGGCCTGGCCGCCGACCAGGAGGAGGTCGGCCGCATCCCCGGCGCCCCCGGCATGCTCGCCGAGCCGGTGCGCCTGCGCCACATCGAGCGCACCGGCGAGCACCGCTGGGTCTTCTCCAGCAAGACCGTCGCCCGCATCGACGGCTGGTACGGGCGACTGGACGACCTGTGGCTGCGCGAGCACCTGCCGCCGCCGCTTTTGCGCACCGGGCCGCGCGGCTTCGTGCTGTGGGAGTGGCTGGCGCTGCCGCTGCTCCTCGGGGCGAGCCTGGTGCTGGGGTTCCTCCTGGTCTGGGTGGTGCAGTTTTTTTCCAAGCCCCTCATCCGGCGCACCAAGGCCAAGTGGGACTACCGGCTACTAGAGCGGCTGCGCAGCCCGGCGCGCCTCATCACCACCTGCGTGCTGTGGGGCTGGGCGATGCCCTACCTGCTCATCACGACGCAGGCCGAGCGCGCGGTGCAGACGATCGCCCGGGTGGGCCTGCTGCTGGGGCTGTTCGCCGTCGCCTGGCGCTGCGTCGATGTAGTGCTGCAGCTGGTGCGCCAGTCGGCCTGGATCAAGAGCCACCCGGGGGCGCTCGGGGTGATCCCGCTCGGCTACCGCCTGTCCGAGGTGACGGTGGTGGCGATCGCGGTGCTGACCTCCCTGCAGGAGCTCGGCTACCCGGTCACGAGCCTGGTCGCCGGCCTCGGCATCGGCGGCCTGGCGGTGGCCCTGGCGGCGCAGAAGACCGTCGAGCACCTGTTCGGCGGCGTGATGCTGAGCATCGATCAGCCGATGCGGGTCGGCGACTACGTGCGCATCGACGACACCCTCGGCTGGGTCGAGCACATCGGCCTGCGCTCGACGAGCATCCGCACCCTGGAGCGGAGCCTGGTGACCTTCCCCAACGGCAAGCTCGCCGACATGAAGATCGAGTCGCTGGCGGCGCGCGATCACCTGCGCCTGCACGTGGTCCTGGGCGTCACCTACGACCTGTCGGCCGAGCGCCTCGACGCCCTGCGCCGCGCCCTGCTCGCCGAGCTCGCCGCCCACCCGAAGCTGTGGAGCGGCATGCCGCTGCGCGTGCACTTTGCCGGCTTCAGCGAGTCGGCGCTCGACATCGAGGTGATGGCCTGGTTCAACGAGACCGACAGCGACCGCTTCCTCGAGCTGCGCCACGAGGTGCTGCTGCGGCTGATGCGCGTCGTCGAGCTCCAGGGGGCGCAGTTCGCCTTCCCGACCCGCACCGTGCGCATCATCACCGAGGCCTCGGCGCAGCCCGCCCCCCGGGACGGCAAGCCGGGCTCCTAGGCGCGACTAAGGCGGCGGCGTGGCCGGCCGCGGCAGCTCGAGGAACGAGCGCACCGAGGGCCGCTCCCACTGCGCCTGGGCGTACTTCTTCAGCGCCTCGGGCAGCGGGTAGCCGTTCTTGAGCAGCCGCTGCAGCATGAGGCCCAGGTCGACATCGGCGATGCACCAGGTGTCGAGCAGGGTGTCGCGGCCCGGCTTGAGGAGCAGGCTGGTCACCCGAATGAGCTCATTGGCGGCGGTGGTCGCCTCGGGCGACAGCGGGCGGGCGGCGGTGCGCGCCGCCTCGTAGAACAGCGTCGTCGTCGGCCGCTCGCGCCGCAGCGCCGCCAGGTCGGTGCGCACCCACATCATCACCTGGCGGCAGCGCCCGCGGTCGAGCAGGCTCTCGGGGAACAGCCGCGGGTAGCCTGGGAAGGGGAAGGTCTCGGCCAGGTACTCGGTGATCGCCAGCGACTCGGATAGCCAGTACCCGTCATGGTCGAGCACCGGCACCTTGCCAAACAGCGAGCGGCCAAGGTAGTCGTCCTGCCGCTGATCGCCGCGGTCGAGGTCCAGGTCCTTGAGGGTGAACTCGAGGTTCTTCTCCCGCAGGGCCGCCCACGCGGTCAGCACCCACGGCGAGATTCGATACAGGTCGGTGTGGAGGCACAGGCTCATGGGCGTAGCTTAGTACAGCGGCGGGCAAGTTGGGGGCGCTCGTGCGCGGGGCGGCGCGGCGCACCCGTGCTCCTGGGCCGCGCCGGTTCTTAGAAGCCGAAGAAGTGCTTGATGTCGGAGTCGGTGCTCTTGACCGAGCTCCAGGCCGAGCTCGCCCCCTTGGCGAGCGTCGAGCCGGCTTCCTTGAAGTTGTTCTTGACGCCGTTATACACGGTGGAGGCGCCGCTCACGACGGTGTCCTTGGCGCTCGACAGGCCGCGGCCGGCGGCGGCGAGCTTGTCGCCGGCCCAGTCCTTGGCGTTGCTCAGCGTCTCGCCCGGGTGGGTGACCGCGTACTTGGCGGCGGCGCCGGCGTCGTGGAGCTTGTCGCCGGCCCAGTCCTTGGCGGCGGTCAGCTTGCTGCCGGCCCAGTCCTTGGCGTCGTGGAGCTTGTCGCCGGCCCAGTCCTTGGCGTTGTGCAGCGCCTGGCCGGCGCTATTGAGCTTGTCGCCGGCCCAGTCCTTGGCGTTGTGCAGCGTCTCGCCCGGGTGGGTGATCGCGTACTTGGCGGCGGCGCCGGCGTCGTGGAGCTTGTCGCCGGCCCAGTCCTTG
>DAOMZC010000242.1:0-2027 GCA_035437965.1 Pseudomonadota bacterium | reverse complement strand
CCGGCCCAGTCCTTGGCGTCGTGGAGCTTGTCGCCGGCCCAGTCCTTGGCGTTGTGCAGCGCCTGGCCCGCGTCGCTGATCTTGCCGCCGGCCCAGTTCTTGACGTTGCTCAGCGCCTGCCCGGGGTGGGCGATGGCGAACTTGGCCGCCTCACCGGCATCGTGGAGCTTGTCGCCGGCCCAGTCCTTGGCGTCGTGGAGCTTGTCGCCGGCCCAGTCCTTGGCGCTCGACAGGCCGCGGCCGGCGGCGGCGAGCTTGTCGCCGGCCCAGTCCTTGGCGTTGTGCAGGCCGTTGCCGATGCTGTCGCCGATCATGCCCGCCCGCACCCCGAGGCCGTGCAGCGAGAAGTGGTCGGTGCCCTCGGGATCGAGGAAGTTCTTGATCCCGCCCCAGCCGCTCTTGGCCAGGTCGGCGCCGCCGGTGAGCCCGCCGGCCAGGAGCTTGGCCTGGTTGGCCGGCGTCAGCTGCTTGGCGGCCGCCAGGCCGAGCTGGGCGGTCTGCTTGAGGTCCAGGGTCCCGTCGACCGACACCGCGCCGCCGAGGCCGAACGCCGCGCCGACCTTGCCGCCGATGTGCAGCTTCCAGTCCTCCAGCGAGATGCCGCCCGAGGCCTCGGCGCCGATGCCGGCGTAGCCCGAGGCGCCGATCTTGCCGCTCAGCGGGCCGAGGGTGCCGTGGGCGTCGATGTTGCCCTCGGCGCCGGCGAAGCCGCCGATCTTGCCCTCGACGCCGGTGAAGTTCGGGCCGATGCCGGCCTTGACCCCGGCGCCGACGCGGGCCCCGGCAAAGCCATCGGCGTGGGCCCCGACCTTGGCGTAGAGCGGGTCCACACCGTCGATGTTGAGAGCATTGCTGCTCAGATCGGCGTCGCCCTTGACGCCGATGCCGGCGCGCGCGCTGGTGTTGGCGGCGCCCTGGATGCCGTTGGTGCCGATCGAGCCCTTGGCGTCGGCGCCGGCCTCGGCCAGGGCGAACAGGTCGCCCGAGGCGGTGGCGGTGCCGTACTCGCCGGTGTGGCTGGCCTTGCCGCGCAGGCCGACCTGCTCGCTCACCCCGGCGACCGCGCTGCCGCTGTACAGGTCGACGGCCTTGCCGTCCTTGTTGTACGTGGCGCTCGGACCCTTGGTCTGGCTGAAGGTGCCAAACCGCGAGTCGTGATAGAAGCCGTCGCCGCCGTTATTCGAGCTCTCGGGCTTGATCTTGCTCAGGTCGACGTTGCCGATGCTCGGCGCGCCGATGGTGGCGTTCTTGATCTTGGCCGGGTCATTGGGCTTCTTCGGGTCGACCTGCAGCGTATCGCCGAGGCGATTGCCGACGCCGAAGCCACCGAGGGAGGTCCAGTTCTGCGACTGCCAGCTCGGGAACGAGCCGCCGGACCGCTGATCGCCCGAGAGCCCGTACGAGTTCTTGGGCTCGGAGAGCCCGCTAAACACCGACGACAGTGAGCGGACATCGCCGTTGCCCGCGCCCGTCGCCGCCGGGGTGACGGTCGGAGCCGCCGCGGTAACGGCCGGGGTGACCACCGGCGCCGGGGCGCTGTGCGAGGCGGCTCTGGTTTCCTGGGCTAGGTCGCTCATGGCGAGACTCCAAATGGGCACAATGTTGGTGATGCTGTCCTAGGTTTTCGGCGGCCTCCACCTCGGGTTGCTCTCACACCGGCCTACAGCGGCCCCGTCCCGGCCACGCCCCCGATAGCACTTGGGATTGTGGTAGAGTCCAAGGAGATGAAATACGTCGGCCTTACCCTCGGGCTGCTGCTGCTGGCCTTTTTGATCTACGTGGCGACCGGCAAGTCGCTGTCGATCGATGAGGAGCTCGGCAAGCTGACGCCCGGCGATCGCCAGGCCCTGGAGGCCCTGCTGGCCGACTCGGGGCTCTTGCCGAGCAAGCTGCGCGCCGTCGAGCTGCGGGCGCTGAAGTACCCGAGCAAGGGGATCGTCGTGCAGGACGGCCGCGTCGTCGGGCTGCACCTGGCCGAGGTCCCGCTCAAGCACCTGGACAAGCTGGCCGCGCTGCTCGACTACGGC
>DAOMZC010000241.1:0-8082 GCA_035437965.1 Pseudomonadota bacterium | reverse complement strand
GATGCCGGCGCAGACCTTGAGCCGCGCGACCTCGCTGCTGCGGAAGTCGGCGATCGAGCGCAGCCGCGCCAGCTGCGCCCGCTGCGCCGCGATCTGGGCCCGCTTGCCCTTGGACTGGACCGCGAGCCGCTTCTTTTCGAACGTCAGCCGCCCCGCGAACTCGGCCGCCCGGTCGCTGCTCTGCGCCATCTCCAGGGCCGATAGGAAGCCGCGCCGGGACAGGTCCTCATCCGCCACCGCGCGCCGCCGGACATCGCCGAGCTGGCTCTGCAGGCTCGCCACGGCGGACTGCTGCGCCAGGCGCTGGGTCTCCAGCGACGCCTGCAGGTTCACAAGCTCCGCCTCCGCCGCACCGAGCTGCCGCGCCGCCTCGAGAGCCTGCAGCTCCAGGTCGGGGTTTATGAGCTCCACCAGCACGCTGTCGGCCGTCACCTGGGCCCCGGGGCGGAGCAAGATGCGCTCGACGCGCGCCGGCGCCGTCGCGGTGATCCAGCGGATGTCTTCGGGCACCAGCGTGCCTTGTCCCTTGACCTCGCGCAGCATCGGGCCGCGGCGCACGGTGTCGATCCACACCGACGACCGGTCCACTGCCGGCGCGGCAGCCCGCAGCCGTCGCAGGCCCAGTGTGACGGCCACGACCACCAGGGAGACCACGACCGCGGCGATGGCCAGCCACCGGTGACGGCGCAGGCCGCTGACAGGCGCGCGAGGGCGGTCCATGACGTGAAGGTGCGCGGGCATCGTCATCGGATATTCACTCCAAACAGGTCCAGGATGCGGCCGCTCAGGGCCGCCAGCGCGGCTGTGGCCTTGACCTCATCCACCCGCGCCCGGGCCTGGCCAAGCTGTACCTGCGCCACCTCCTCCTGGCGGCGGAGCACGTCGAAGTTCGTCGAGCGGCCGACCTCGAAACGGGCCCGCTCGGCGGCCAGATCGAGCGCCGCCGCATCCATCGAGCCAGCAAGCACCTCGGCGCGCTGCCGCGCGGTCCGGGCCGAGACGCACAGGCGCGCCACGGCCGCGGCCAGCTGGTTGCGCACGTCCTCTTCTGTAAGCTGCGCCTTGCGCAGACTGTGCCGGGCCGCCGCGCGAGCGCCCCGGGCTGCGCGGTTCTGCAGGGGCAGCTGAAACACAAGCCCCGCCGTGACCGAGTACGAGCCGGCCTGTCCGAGCTGCGCAAAGGCGGTGCGGGGGTCCGAAGCGTTGCCGATGGTCCCCCCGGAAAAGGACAGGTCGAGCTGCGGCAGCATGCCGTTTTCGGTCACGTCGACTTCGATCTGGGCGGCGCGGCCCTGGGCGCGCGTCAGTGCCAGCTGCGGGCTACGCGCCATCGCATCGGCCAGGGCCTCGCTGGCCACCGGCGGGCTCGGCTCGGGCTGCGGCGCGTCCGCGGCCTTGAGCCACCGCTCCGCCGAGGCGGGCTGCCCCATGAGCCGCTCAAGCTCGACCGAGCGCTCAAGGAGCGTCTGCTCGGCCTGCAGCGCCGCTTCCTCGCGCAGGGCGATCGCGACCTCCACCTCGGCGGCAGCGCTCGGCGGCTGCTTGCCCACCTCGATCTGGGCGTTCACACGGCGGAGCTGCTCGCGCGCCGAGTCCGCGGCGGACTGGCGGATGTCGAGCTCCTGCGCGGCGTAGTAGAGGTCCCAATATATGAACACCAGATCGCGGAGCTGGGTGGCGACCGCCGTGGCCCGGGACAGTCGCGCCGCATCCCACTCCGCCTGGGCGCGCCAGCGCGGCGCCCGGGCCACCTTCGCGCCGAAGCCGCGCAGCAGCGGGTGCTGCAAGAACACCTGCAGCGAGGGCGCTACCGCCTCGGAGCTCGATCGCTGCAGCTCTGTGCCAAGGTCCATTCCCATGCTCGTGCCCAGCACGCTCGCATACTCGGTGCGGCTGTAGTCGTTGCTCAAGCGCAGACCCAGGCGTCCTCCGGTCGGCAGCGGCTGGGTCAGCGAGATCGCCGCCAGCAGGTCATCGAAGGCGGGCTGCTGCACGGGCGCGCCCATGACCAGCTGCTGACGGCGCTCGAGCCAGCTCAAGCTGAGGTCGAGGACCAGGTCGTCGAGCCCGCGGGCGGCCTCGACATGTCCGCCGGCGATGGCAAGCTCCGCGCCGCTCTGCAAAAGGGCCGGGCTGTACTTCACCGCATGCGCTACTGCATCGCGCAGGCCGATCGGCTCGGACCGGGACGTTGACTCTTTACCGTAGGCCAGCGTGGACAAAAGGAGAATCTGTAGGACCCACAAGCGATGCTGCACGACCTGGGGAAATGCCAGTCCCGTGCCAACGGGGAGAAGCCTGAAGTTCCGTCAGCTTGCGGGCAAGCGCAGTCTCCCCGGTGACCGCCTGTGGGAATCGTCGTCCCAAAAGCGGACAGTCTCCTTTGGCTCACTCCTGCGCGGCCCCCAGCTCCCGCACGAAGAACCGGCGCACGTCATCGAGGTAGTACCGCCTGGCTGGTCCGCGCGGGCCGTGCGGCTCGCCCGGCATGATCAGCAGCTCGAAGCGCTTGCCGGCGCTGATGAGCGCCGCGGTCATCCGCATCGTCGTGGACAGCGATGCGTTTACGTCGCTCGTTCCGTGCATCAGCTTGAGCGCCCCGCGCAGGTTCCCGGCCAGCGCCACGTTGGACCCCGCCTGGTAGCCGGCCGGGTTGTCGCGCGGCAGGCCCAGGTTCGGCTCGTTGATGATCGCCTCCTCTTCGAGCGCTCCAGGAGCGGCGGCGTAGCCCGCGCGGAAGAACCCGGGCTCGGTCAGCATGCCCCGCAGCGCGAAGTAGCCGCCCCAGGAGTGCCCGTAGATCCCCGCCCGGCTCAGGTCCATATACGGCCGGGTCGCCGCCGCCTGCTTCAGCGCGGCGACATGATCGGGAATCTCGGTCTGCCCCACCCGCCCATAGTTTGCGTCCTGGAACGCCTTGCCCCGCCCCGGCGTGCCGCGCGCATCGAGCACCATGACGACAAACCCCATCTGCGCCAGCGAGTTCGCCATCAGCCCGTGCGGCGTCCCGACAAAGCTCCAGGGGACGACCGTGATGAACGGTCCGGCGTAGATGAAGTCGAGGACCGGGTACCGCTTGCGCGAGTCGAAGTCCCGCGGCTTGTATAGCACCCCGTAAAGCTGCGTTGTGCCATCGGCAGCGCGGACGGTGAGCGGCTCGGGCGGGGCGTAGCGCAGCTCGGCGAGGCCGCTCACGTCCGCTTGGGCGTAGCGCCAGGGCGCCTGCCCGTCCATGGACCCCAGCTCCCACACGCGCGGCTGCACTCGTGTGGAATGGGCATCGGTAAAGTAGCGACCGGACGGCGCGAGCGTCATCCGGTGGATGCCGGGCTCCGGCGACAGCCGCGTAAGGCCCCCGCCGCCGAGCTCCGCGCGATAAAGGAGCTGATCGTACGGCGCCCCGCGCTCCGCCGAGGCAAGCACGAAGATAGTCCCTCCCTTGGGCGCGACGCCGAGTACCCGGTGCACCGGAAAATTTCCCCGGGTCACCTGGCGCTCGATCTTCCCCGTGTAATCGGCCAGATAGACATGGCGCCACCCGTCGCGCTCGGACATCCACAAAAAGTGTCGGTTGTCGGCAAGCGGGGTGACCTGCTGGGCCCACAGCTCGGTGGCAAAGTCGAGCGCGCCGACGAAGCTTTCTGGCCGCTCCTCGCGCAGCACGAGGCGGGTCCGCCCGGACTTCGGCTCCACCGCCACCAGGTCCAGCCGCTTGCCGCTGCGGGACAGGCGCAGCACCAGCGCCTCGCTGCCATCGGGGCGCCAGCCCGCCAGCCAGTCGTAGGTCTCGCCCTCGCCGGGCGGCATGCGCACGACCTGGCCGCTCGCCGGCTCGACTGAATACAGCTCCGGCCGCGCCAGCGGGGTTCCCGTCTTGGCGTAGGGAACCAGGGTCAAGCGCTCGCGGGCCGTCGTGTAGTCCACGATCGGGAGCTTGTGGACGCCGCGCTCATCGTTGCGCCAGACCATCAGGAACCGACCGCTGGGCGACCACGCCCGCTCGGGGACCTGCCAGCCGTAGTACTCCTCGCCGCTCCGCTCCAGCACGGTGCGGCCGTCGCTGCCGATCACTGCGAACCCGGTCCCGCGGGGGGCTGCGAGGGCCTGACGGTCAGGGGACAGGACGCTTCCCTCCGCCAGCGCCAGCGCGGCGAGCGCGGTCCGGTCCAGGGGCACGACGCGGCGGTCGCGGAACCCCAGCGCCAGCGGCTGCTCATTAATCTGGAATATGATCCCCTGGCGATCGGGAGCGAGCATAAACCCGAGGTTGCGCGGGACCTGAAGCTCCTTCCCGAGCAGCTGCGCGAGCTGGGCGCGCAGCACCTCGGGCGCAACGAGCGGCTCCTTGGTCCGCCGCTGCGCATCGACAAGCACCCACGTCCCGCGGTGCGGCTCCACCGCAGACCAGTAGATGAAGCGATCCGGATCGGCGAGCCACTGCGGCGGGTCCAGGGTGTCGTTGATCCGTTCGTACATGCGCAGATACTGCTCGGACAGCTCGAGCCGCGCTTGCAGGGGATCTTCCGGAGCAGCAGCTCTCCCCGAGAGCGGTGCCAGGACGATCATGAGCACGGCCGCCCTGAGGAGGGGGCGCCGCTGGGTGGCAGCGGCAGAGGAACGCAGTAGAGGGTTGGGTCTCATCGTCGGACTCCAGGCCGGTTGAAGAGGCGTCGGTGGGCGCGCGGCTCCCAAGATCAGACAAGCTGCCCCGACGTTGGGGCGGGCTCGGCCAGCACCTGCGCGAGGATCGTGAGGCCGCGCGCGAGCTCATCACGTGATCGCGCCGCGCTCAGCGACACCCGCAGGGCATTGGGCGCGCGGCCGGCCTGCGCGGCGAACAGGTGCGCCGGCCCGAGCAGCACGCTCCGCGCCCCGGCCTGCTCGATGACCTCAGCGGCCCGGCGGTGCTGCGGGATGGCCATCCAGATGAAGTAAGCGGTCGGGTTGCACTGGTAAGAGTGGCCCTTGAGCACCGCCGCCGCGAGGCCCTGCCGGGCGGCGGCCTCGCTGCGCCGGGCGTCGCGGATGGCGGCGGCGGTGCCGTCCTCGATCCACTGCGTCGCGATCTCGGCCAGGAGCGGTGAAGTGGACCACACCGTCGCTCCGGCGGCGCTCTCCAGGGTCGGCCGCGCCGCCGCCGGGGCGCGGATGAAGCCGATGCGCAGGGCCGGCAGCGTCGCCTTCGACAGGCTGCCGATGTAGTAGGTCCGCTCGGGCGCCAGGGCGGCAAGCGGCGGCGGCGCCTCGGCGATGAGCGGGGCGAGCGCGCCGTTTTCGATGATCGAGACCCCGTGCTTGCGGCACAGCGCGGTGATCGCCTGCCGCCGCTTGAGCGGCATCACCGCGGTGGTCGGGTTGTGGTTGGTCGGGGCGCAGTAAAGGACCCGGGCGCCGCTGTCCCGGCAGACTGCCGCGAGCGCCTCGGGGATCATTCCGTCCTCATCGATCGCAACCCGGTGAGTCGGCAAGCGCAGCCACTGCGCGGCGCTGAGGACTCCCGGGTAGGTGAGCTCCTCGACCATCACCCCGGCCGCGCTCGAAAGTGCAGAGAGCAGCATCACGGTGGCATGCTGAGCCCCGCTGCACACAGTGATCTCGTCTGGCTGCGCGACGACTCCGGTCAGGGCCAGCCAGCGCACGCCAGCGGCCCGCTGGGCGCCGGAGCCGCCGTGTGCCTGGTAGCCGCTGAGCGCGCCGAGGTCGGCGCGGGCGCTCAGCCTGGACAGCGCGGCGGCAAGCGCGCAGTGACCGAGGTCCCCGGGAATGATGGGCGCGGCGCTCGGACCCAGATCGATGCGAGCGCGGTCGAGCATCGGGGTATACCGGTCCTGCTCCGTAAGATCGCGGACGAACGTGCCGCTGCCCACGTGGCCGCGGATGAGTCCTCGCCGCTCCGCCTCGGCATACACCCGGGTGATCGTCCCCGGCGAGGTGCCAAGGACACTCGCCAGCTCGCGGTGGGTGGGCAGCCGGTCTCCGGCGCGCAGCCTGCCGGTGCTTATGTCAGCAGCGAGCGCGTCGACGATGGCTGCGTACAGGGGCCCGCTCGACTGTCGCAGACGTGGCTTCCAAGGAGCGCTGACCATGTCTAGACGCTAATACAATTCTGAGAATTGTCATAGTACAATTCTGTGACCTTATGTGAACCAGACCCTTGCAGGAGTTTATCCACTACGAACGACTTGCTTATCAGCCGCAGCGCCTTGATGTACAGACCCAGCGGGTTGCTTGTAAGCAGCGAACGACTTGCCTATCAGCTGCAGCGCCTTGATGTGCAGACCCAGCGGCTTGCTTATCGACTGCGAGCAGCTTGCTTATCAGCTGCAGCACCTTGGTGCGCAGACCCAGCGGCTTGCTTATCGACTCCAAGCCGCTTGCTTATCAGCCGGAGCGTCTTGATGCGCAGACCCAGCAGCTTGCTTATCGACTCCAAGCCGCTTGCTTGCAGAAATCAGCGCTTTATTTCTCAGCCCTGCGACTTGCTCATGAAACCAAACCAAGTCGAATCGTTTGGCCGCAAGTTTCCTTAGGCACACCGCAGCAGCGTCACCGCTGCCGCTGCGTCTTCGTCGCTGTGACAAGGTCCGTGGCGGCGACGAAAAATTGTATGATCTTGTTAGCCTGTCATATACGATAAACGATAAGCCGTAACAGGCGCGCCGTCGCCCGAGGCCCCCCACGCAGGCAGCCGCTGCCCACAGCTTGAACAAATACCAGTAATGACGCGGAACGTCTTTATTCAGCTCAAGTGTCGCTCGGGCAGCCTGGCCGGACAGCTCTACTCCTACATCGAGCCCGAGCTGGCGCCGCTGCCCGCGCCGCTGCGCCTGGGTCGCCACCCGGACGCCCACATCCGCCCCCTCGGGGACGACGAGAGCATGGTGTCGCGCAGCCATGCCGAACTTCACTATAAAGACTCCCGGCTCAGCCTCTTTGACGTCGGCAGCACGCACGGCGTGTATGTAGCCGGCAGCCGCGAGCGCGTCGAGCAGCTGGACATTCAGCTCGGTGAGGGGCGCGACATCCGCCTCGGGGCGAACGGCCCCATCTTCCACATCAGCCTGGGCGCCGCGATTCCCTTTGGCCCCTATCTGCTGGTCGGCAAGCTCGGGGAAGGCGGCATGGGCGAGGTCTACGTCGGCTGGGACTCGCGGCTTGGCCGCCTGGTCGCCCTCAAGCTCTTGCGCAAGAGCGTGCTCGACGAGCTCGAAGACGCCGAGCGCATGCTGCTCAACGAGGCGCGAATCGTCTCGCAGCTGGAACACCCCAACATCGTGCGCATCTACGAGATCGGGGAAGAGGCGGGGCACCTGTTCATCGCTATGGAGTACATCCGCGGCCTGACGCTGAACCAGATCGTCAAGCAGCTCGGCGCCCGCGGCGGGCGGCTCGCGCCGGCGCTGGCGGCGGGCATCCTGCGGCAGGCCTGCCTGGGGCTGCACGCCGCCCACCAGCTGCCGATCCAGGTGGTGCACCGCGACGTATCGCCCAACAACATCATGATCATGCCCGAGAGCGTGAAGGTGATCGACTTCGGCGTCGCGCAGGCAAAAAACCGCGTCGGCGCCAGCTTCACCGAGGGCGGCAAGATGACGGGCTGCCCGCCCTACATGTCGCCCGAGCAGATCCGGACGCCGCAGAACATCGATCGCCGCTCGGACCTGTTCTCGGTGGGCGTCGCCCTTTACGAGCTGTGCACCGGCGCCAGTCCCTTTCGCAAGGAGACCACGGCCGCCACCCTGATGGCGGTGATGACCCAGGAGGCCCCGCCGCTGCGTAGCCTGTGCCCAGAGGCGTCGCCGGCGCTGTCTGAGCTGGCGGCGCGGCTCCTGGCCAAGGAGCGGGAGCGCCGGCCGAGCACCGCGGCCGAGCTGGCGGCGGCGCTGCGCGAGGCGGCGAGTCCGACCTTCCTCGATCACGACAACATCGTCGGCGCGCTGCGCGAGCTCGGGCTCGATCTCAACGGCTCCATCCTGCGGCCGCTGAAGGATGAGCCCAGCGTACCGCGCAGCGCCCAGCTGCGGCCCGCGATCCCGCCGGCGGACAAGCAGCGGCTGACTCCCGAGCGGCGCTCAAGTCCAG
>DAOMZC010000240.1:6781-8109 GCA_035437965.1 Pseudomonadota bacterium | reverse complement strand
CCGCCGCGCGGACCGCTTGGCCGGCTCGCCCCCTCGATGGGACAGTATGCTCGGTAAGGGCGGACTCAACGCCTCGGTCGATGGCAATGTCGCCAAGAAGGTCGGCCCGGTGGATGTAAACAGCAAGCTGCACGCCGACGGGCACATCGGCAAGGACGGGGCGCGCGCCAACGCCAGCGTCGACACCACGGCCAAGGGCAAGGTCGGCAACCAGGCGGTCGAGGCCAAGGGCGGGGCCAAGGTCGCCGCCGACAGCAAGACCGGGGTCAAGGCCTCCGGCGGCGTCGATGTCGAAGCCAAGGGCAAGGTCGGCAACGTCGACACCGACGTCAAGGCGGGAGCGCACGTCCAGGCCGACAGCAAGACCGGGGTCACCGGTGACGCCGGGGTCAGCGCGACGGCGACCGGCAAGGTCGGCAACTCCGATGTCAAGGCGGCGGGCGGCGTCGCGGCGGACAAGGACGGCGTCCGGGGCAATGCCGGGGTCGACGCGACCTCGACCACCAAGAGCGGCAACACCACCAGCACCACCACCGCGGGCGCTCATATCTCCGGCGACAAGAGCGGCGTCAAGGGCGACGCCGGCATCGATCACACAACGACTACCACCGCCGGCAATACGACCACCACCACTTCCGAAGGCGCGCACATCACCGGCGACAAAAGCGGCGTCAAGGGCGACGCCGGGGTGGCGCACAGCACCACGACCACCAGCGGCAACACGACCTCGACGACCACCGAGAGCGCGCACGTCGCGGGCGACAAGAACGGCGTCACCGGCACCGCGGGCGTCGACCACACGACGACCACCACGTCCGGCAACACGACCTCGACGACCTCCGAAGGGGCCCACGTCACCGCGGACAAGACCGGGGTCAAGGGCGACGCCGGCATCGATCACACAACGACTACTACGTCCGGCAACACGACCACCACGACCTCCGAAGGCGCTCATGTTGCCGGCGACAAGTCCGGCGTCACCGCAGACGTCGGGGCTACCCACTCCACCACGACCACTGCCGGCGGCGCGACCACCACCTCCACTACCTCGGAGGGGGCTCACATCACCGGCAGCAAGGACGGCGTCTCGGGTGGCGCGGGCATCGATCACACGACGACCACCACTTCCGGCAACACCACCACGACGAGCTCTGAAGGCGCGCACATCGCCGGCGACAAGTCCAGTGTAACCGCAGACGCAGGGGCCGTCCACTCCACCACGACCACGACCGGCAGCTCGACCACTACCTCCACGACCGCGGAGGGGGCTCACATCACCGGCAGCAAGGACGGCGTCTCGGGTGGCGCGGGCATCGATCACACGACGA
>DAOMZC010000240.1:0-6681 GCA_035437965.1 Pseudomonadota bacterium | reverse complement strand
TTCCGGCAACACGACCACCACGACCTCCGAAGGCGCGCACATTGCCGGCGACAAAAACGGCGTGCGCGCGGATGCCGGAGTCGCGACCCACAGCGAGACCAGGACCGAAAACTCGGTAACCACGAAGGACGCTGCGGCCAGTGTCCAGCCCGACTCCAAGACCGGGCTGTCGGCGGACGCCTCGGCCGAGCAAAAGACCCAGGGCAAGCGCGGGCTGGTCGACTACGCCGCCTCGGCGTCGGAGCATGTCCACGTCGACAAGAGCGGCGTGCACGCCGACACCCACCTCCATCAAGAGGCCAAGGTCGGCTCGGCCAACGTCACGCTCGATCAGAACGCTCATGTCAACGCCGACAAGCACGGAACGCACGGCTCGGTGGACGGCAAGGGAACTGGCTCGGCTGCGGGCCACACGGTCACCGCGGAGGGACAGGCGAGCAGCGATGGGAAGCACTCCGGCCATGTGACCCACACGGCGACGCCGCCGGCTCCGGCAGCGGCTCCCGCGGCGGCCCCGGCGGCGGCTCCCGCGGCGGCTCCCGCGGCTCCGGCAGGGACGACCGTAGCGGCTCCGGCGACGCCGGCCAAATAGGGTATCGGCTCTCTAGAACCAGCTGGACGCTTACGGCGCTCCAGCGTCCTCAGGCTTCGCGGAATCTCCAGACTTACAGAGCCAAGCGGCTGCACGGCCGGCTGGCGCTGCCGCGCGGCGGCTAATCCGTCAGGGTGAGGCGGACGTGCTCGAAGAGCACCTTCCCCTTCAGCCTGCGGGCGTAAAAAGAATAAAGCTGCAGGTCCGGCCCGAGCCGCATGATGGCATCCGTGGCGCGCTGCAGATCGATAAGCTGCTGCTCTTCTATCATTTCGGCGGGCAAGCCGAGCCGCTCGCGGTAATAGGCGCAGCCCTGGTGCGCGATGAGCACGACGACCTGTATGGAGTGAGCCTGCACCAAGAAGCGCAGCTGGGTCGCAAGCGCCACCGATTCCCAGTAAGCGGTGGGCCGCCCCGAGAGCCCGGCCGCTCCTCCCGGGAGGGCCAGCCGGTCGTAGCGCGGCAAGCTCAATCCGTCATGCAGGAAGTCATCCGTGTGATCGCCGAGCCGACCATCGCTGCAGTAGATGGCGACCGCGCCGATGCGATCTTCAACATAAGGCGTCGCGCTGGCAAATACGTAGGGAGCCTTGCCGGCAGAAGGACTGGCTGCGCCAGCGCCCAAAGGATTGCTCGCAAGACTGCCCGCAGGACTGTCCGCAAGACTGCCCGCAGGACTGCCCGCAGGACTGCCCGCAGGACTACCTGAAGCGCTGTCGGGACTCTTGCCCGAAGTGCCCCGAGAGGGCTTGGCAGGACGGTCGGATGAGCTGCTCATGGCTGTTTACCCAAACTAACATATAAAGTATGTTGGTAGGCGGGATGATCCAGCTTCTTGCTTGGTACAATCTCCTTTTCTACATCCCGCTCATTGGCGGCCTGCTCCTTGGCGCCGGGATGCTGCTCGGGCTCGGCAACAGCGACGGGCATGGCGGGGCCGACACGGCTCACGCACATGCGACCACAGGGCACGATGCGGCGCACCATTCCCATCAGGTTCATCATGTCTCTGCGGCCGACCATGGACAGGGACCCGGACCTGGACAGACCGACCACGCGCCCGATCCGTCGATCGATCGCTCAGTCGATCACGGTGCGGATCACGACGCGACATTCCTTGCTCATGTAGCCGATCTCCTGGGGCTTGGCCGGGTGCCGCTCAGCATCTCGCTCATGCTGATGCTGCTTATCTTTGGCGGCACCGGAACGACCCTCAACCTCGCCCTGGCCGAGCGGCTGGCCGGCGGCGGCTCGGCGCTGCCATCGATCCTGGTCGCCGTGCTGGCGGTGCTGGTCCTTGCCGGTCCGTGCAGCCGCCTGCTCGGCAAGGTCGCGCCGTCCATCGAGACCTACCCGGTCACCCGCCGCGATCTAATCGGCTGCACCGCGGTCCTGCTCAATGACACCGATGAGCAGGGCGGCTACGCCCAGGCGCGCGACCGCGAGGGCAACGTCCACAACATCACCTGCCGCACCTACGGCGCCGCGCCCACCGCCAGCGCAGATCCAGGCCGCGGTCCGCTGCCCAAGGGAACCCAGGTCCTCATCATCGACTTTGAGCCCGCCAGCAACCGCTACGCCGTCGAGAAGTGCCCGGATGAGCCGGCCGAGCTGGCAGCCCTTGCGCACAAACACCCCCGACCGCGGCGCGTGGCGACACGCAGCTAGATATCGGATGCCCGGAATTATCCACCCGCTCGAAGACCTCCAAGAATTAAAAGGAATCCCTCATGGTAGGAATCGTTCTCATTGCTCTATTTGGCTGTGGGCTCATCGTCGGCCCGATTATCTCCAGCGTCTATGGCCACCCGCTGACTCCCCTGGCCTCGGCGCTGATGATCGCCAGCGGCATCATCGCGGTCAGCGGCGCCTCGGTCATCAGCGTCGTCGCCCGCCTGTATATGCGCACCAAGGCGTCGGAGGCGTTCGTCCGCACCGGCATGGGCGGCATCCGGGTGATTAAAGACGGCGGCGCGCTGGTGATTCCGGTCGTGCACATGCTGGTGCGCATCTCGCTGCAGACCATCCGGCTGGAGGTGAACCGCCAGGGGGTGGACGCGCTCATCACCAAGGACAAGCTGCGCGCCGACATCCGCGCCGAGTTCTTCGTGCGCGTGCAGCCCGACGAGTCGAGCATCGAGAGCGCCGCCCGCTCCTTCGGCGAGCAGATGGGCGACCACCGCTACGTCGCCTCGCTGGTCGAGGACAAGCTCATCTCGGCGCTGCGCCAGGTCGCCGCGACCAAGACCCTGGAAGAGCTGAACACCAAGCGTGACGAATTCATGAAGGAAGTGCGCAACGTCGTCACCGAAGACCTGACGCACAACGGCCTGACGCTTGAGACGGCGACGATCTCCAAGCTCGATCAGACCGATCCCAAGAACCTCCGCGATGACAACATCTTCGATGCCCAGGGCAAGCGCACCATCGCCGAGATCACCCAGAAGCAGCTCACCGAGCGAAACCGCCTGGAGCGCGAGGGCGAGCAGGCGCGTACCAAGCAGGACGTCGAGACGCGCAAGAGCGTGCTCGAGCTGGAGCGCGCCAAGGCCGAGGCGCTGGCCGGACAGCAGTCCGAGATCGCCAAGATCCAGGCCGAGAAGGAGCGCGAGGCGCAGGAGAAGCAGATCGAGGCGCGGCGCGCCATCGAGCTCGCCAACATCCAGCGCGAGCAGGCGGTCGCGGTGGCGCAGCGCGAGCAGCAGCGCGCCACCGAGGTCGCCGAGCGCCAAAAGCAGGAGTCGGTGGCGATGGCCGAGAAGCAGCGCACGATCGCGCAGTCGCAGCTGGCCGCCGCCGAGGCCGAGCGCGAGCGCGCCCAGCAGGCGATAAAGACCGTCGAGGTCGAGGCCGCGGCAGAGCGCGACAAGAAGAAGATGGTCATCGCCGCCGAGGCGGTGGCGCAGCAGAAGTACGTCGAGGCGCAGCGCGCCGCGGACGGCGAGGCCTACCGCGTCCAGAAGCAGGCCGAGGGCCGCAAGGCCGCCGCCGACGCCGACGCCGAGGCGATCACCAAGAAGGCCGCCGCCGATGCCAGCGCCGCCAAGGCGCGCGCCGATGGCGAGCGCGCGGTCTCGCTGGTCCCGGTGCAGGTCCAGCAGGAGCAGGTCGAGGTCGAGCGCAAGCGCGTCGACGTCCTCAAGCAGGAGCTCGAGGCGCGCGAGAAGCACGGCCGGGCGGCCCAGGACTTCGAGCTCGCCAAGCTGCGCGTGGTCAAGGAAGCCGAGGTCCGCATCGAGGCGGCCAAGGCGACGGTGAACCTCACCGGCCAGGTCAACGCGCAGGTCTTCGGCACGCCCGAGGATGTCGCCAAGATGACCCAGGCGTGGATGCGCGGCATGGGAATCTCCAATGTGATGTCCGGCTTCATGGAGGCCGCCGGGCCCGAGACCACGCAGCAGATCACCAGCCAGCTCACAAGCCTCACCAAGGGCCTGGCCCAGCGCATCGGCGGCGAGCCCAAGCCGGCCGACAGCAGCGCCACGCCCGTCAGCCCTCCCGCCTCGAGCGCCCTACAGCCCCCGAGCAGCCCGGCGCCCATCAAGCGCTAACTAAACCCGACCCAGACCAAATACAGACCGGAGCGGGTCCTGTCACCTGCGGCACCCCGCCGCTTGCGCGACGGGGCCCCCGCCTCCGGCGCCACCCACTCCTACTGGAAAAACTTCGGGTTTCAGATGGGGCAAGGTTTAGCGGTCGACGCAGCGGAAGCCGGCGTAGGCGTAACGGTAGGCGGGGCGGAACCAGTTGCGGAACGAGCGGCGCAGCAGGCACCTGGCCGTGCGCGCCGAGGCGCCCTTCAGGACGAAGTGCTCGCCATCGAAAAAGTCGGCCGAGTACCCGGGATAAAAGGGGAACGGCTTGAAGCCGGCAAACGGCACAAACGGGGTCTGCGTCCACTCCCAGCCGTTGCCGACGAGCTGCGCGACGCCGAAGGCGCTGTCGCCGGCGGGCGTGGCGTCCACCGGCTGCGGGTCCCAGTGCTGGAAGTCGAAGTTGCCGGCGGCGGGCGGCGGGCTCGGGTCGTCGCCCCAGGGGTAGGCGCGCTCGCCGGTCGCGGCGCCTCCGGACCCGGGCGGGGTGCCGAACGCCGCGCGATGAAACTGCGCCTCGGTCGGCAGGGCGCGGCCGGCCCACTGCGCGTAGGCGCGGGCCTGCTCGTGCGTCACGTACACCGGCCAGGACGGCGGCAGCGGGATCTCGCCGAACATGCAGCGCAGGAGGAACCCGCTGCCGGCTTCGTCCGGGCGCCAGAATAGCGGCGGCGGCCCACCGGCGCGCACGAAGCGCAGGTACTCACCGTTTGTCACCATGTACTTGTCGATGGTGAACTCGGGGACGTCGACCGTGTGCTCGTGGAACTCGTTGTCCCAGCCGAAGCCGTCGCGGCGCCCGAGCGTTGCCGACCCCGCGGGGATCGTAATGGTGGTCGCGGGCGGCGCCGGCCGGGGGTCTGCTTGCGGCGGGCACAGCGCCTTTTTAGCGGCCAGCGGCAGCCAGTGGAGCAGGTAGCACAGCGTCTCGGCGTGCATCAGGCGGTGCTCGATCGCTACGTGCAGGAGCTGCGCGGGCAGGTTGGGCAGGTGGCGATCGAAGAGCTCGCGCCGCTGCTGCTGGTAGCCGTGGACCGTCTCCCGGGCCGGCCAGTCGGTGGCGCGGTCGCAGGGCAGCGCTTCGGGGCAGCTCTGGTCGGGATCGATGCCGAACGCGAAGAGGCGATCGAGGTCCACCGGCGGCGGCAGCGCGAGGTGGGTGCGGCACAGGTTCCAGTCGAACGCCTCCAGGTGGCCGAGGTAGAAGATGAAGCGGTGACGCTCGGCTACTGCGCGCTCGTACAGCGCTGCGGGGTCGATGAGGGCGAACAGACTGTCGCTCTGGCGGCGCGCCGCAGCGAGCGCCGCCAGGAGCTCCGGGCTCGGCTCAGCGGCAAGCACGCGCGCCTCCCCCATTTGTAAAAGGCGAAAAATGCCGCAAGGACGCCAGCAAAGCCAACACCACGGACGGGCCCGCGGGCGCGCCGGTGTCCGAGGAGACGCCGCTTGTCCGGCGCTGCGTACACGGATGAGGATCCATGAAAGCCATTATAGCGGGTTGCCCGAGCAGTTCGAGCCCGGCCACCCCATCGGCAGCACGTCGACCAGCCCCAGCAGGAGTCTGACCGATCCTTGCAGGAGTCTGGCCGCTCCTTGTAGGGGTTCGGCTGATCCTTGTAGGGGTTCGGCTGATCCTTGCAGGGGCTTAGCTGCTCCTTGCGCGACTTTGGCCGCTCCCTGCACGACTTTGGCCGCTCCTTGCACGACTTTGGCCGCTCCTTGCACGACTTTGGCCGCTCCTTGCGCGACTTTGGCTGCTCCTTGCACGACTTTGGCCGCTCCTTGCGCGACTTTGGCTGCTCCTTGCGCGACTTCGGCCGCCCCTTGCGCGACTTTGGCCGCTCCTTGCACGACTTTGGCCGCCCCTTGCACGACTTTGGCCGCCCCTTGCACGACTTTGGCCGCCCCTTGCACGACTTTGGCCGCCCCTTGTAGGGGTTTGACCGATCCTTGCAGGGGTTTGGCCGATCCTTGCAGGGGTTTAGCCGATCCTTGCAGGGGTTGGCCGATCCGCAACAGGACTCAGACAACAAGCGCAGAGTCTGTGCCAAGATGCGCGCTCCAAGGAGGTTCCTGATGCGCGCTCGACTCTGTTTTTCGCGGCTCCTGCCAGCGGTCCTTGTGGCTTGGTCGCTCGGGCTCGGCCGCGGCTCGCCCGAATCGATTGACCCGGCCGGCTGCAACCCGCGGCTGCCGCTTGGCCAGCCGCTCGCCGCGTTCATCGCCGACTTGAAGCAACGCAATCTCTTCGATGAAACCCTGGTCATCTGGGGCGGCGAGTTCGGTCGCAAGCCGGTGAAAGACCGCAATGGCAATGACAACCCGGGCCGCGATCACAACGCCAAGGCGTTCACCACGGTCATGGCTGGCGCAGGCGTGAAACGCGGCGCAACCTTTGGCGCGACGGATGAATTCGGCAACGCAGCGGTGAAGGACAAAGTTCACATCCACGATCTCCACGCGACGGTGCTGCATCTGCTCGGCTTCGATCACACC
>DAOMZC010000239.1:0-8110 GCA_035437965.1 Pseudomonadota bacterium | reverse complement strand
CGTCTGGCCGTCCGGGCGCGCCACGACCACGGGGACCTTGCCGAACGCGGTCGGCTGCGCCGGCAGCACCGCGGTAAGCTGCGTCGGCGACACAAAGGCAACGCCGGTGGCCATGGCGGCGCCGATCTGCACGGTGGTCCCGCTGGTGAAGTTGGTACCGGTCAGCGTCAGGGTGGTCGTGCCGCTGGTCGGCCCCAGCGGCGGCGTGACAGAAGTGAGCGTCGGCGCCGGCGCCGTCGGGTCGGGAGTGGTCGAGCCGCCGTTGCAGCTCGCCGCAGCGAGCGTAAGTCCGAGGGCACCCGTCGCCCCCATCCACATCGCGTGTCGCAGCGTAATCATCACGGACCTCCTCAATAAGCAGGCTTCCAATTAGGCCGCCGCCCCGGTGCGGAGCGGACCTCAATTAGTGTATCTGCAGTGTATCGGCCCGTTCATCGCCAATGTAACTGTCCGCGCATCGCTGTCCCCATCGGGCTTGGCCCCTTGCGCTTGACACTTAAAAAGTGAGCGACTTATACCGGTTCTATGAGGAAATCCAGATTGGGATGTAAACGGACCGCCCCTTCCCCAGCGACCCTCGGGCTCTACGGCGCGCTGATTGCCTGGGGATTTGGCGGCGGCGGGTGCGGACAGCCCAGCGCCTACCAGGGACCGGCCTTGCGCGTCAGCGGCGACTGGAACGCCTGGATTACCAGCGAGCAGGCCCCGAGCCTGGCCTGGGACGGGGAGCACTATCGCGGCGTCGTCGCCCTGCCCGGAGACCGCCTGAGCCTGCGGCTGTTCGCGCCGGCGACCGGGGTGCTGATCGGGCGCGCGCCGAGCACCGCGGCGGCAGGAACGCCGGCGGCGCCGAGCCGGGTCGCGGCGGTGCCCAGCACCCTGGGGGGGACCGCGGCGAGCGCGGTCGAGCCGTTCCAGCTCGCGACGCCGCTGCCCACCCGCTACGTCCTTGAGTACGCCCCGACGACGGGCCAGCTGCATATCGACCTGGCCGACGATGCCGAGGCGGGCCTGCCTGCCGAGGCCGCGGCGCTGGTCACGGCGCTGCGCGGCGCCGATCAGCTGTCCGCTGCCGAGCGCACGAGCCGCGCCGAGGTGCTGCGCAGCGAGCTCCGCGCCCGCGGTAGCGAGATGCCGCTGCCGGTCGGCGAGGGCGAGACCCGCGGGCTGACCTTCCTGCACCTTTCCCGGGTCGATTTCCCCGACTTGTCGGTGGTCGGCGACTTCAACAGCTGGACCGCCGGCCGCGACGCGATGCAGCCGGTCCTCGACGGCTCGGTCGCCTACCTGGGGCGGCGGGCGAGCGGCGTGCGCCTGGAGTACCGCTTCGATCTGCACGGCCTGCGCTACCCCGATGAGGCCAACCCCGAGGTCGCCTGGGACGGGGCCTACCTGCCGCCCAACCCCGACAACCTGCTCGGCGGCGGCGTCGGCGAGTGGAACTCGGTGGCCTTCGCCCCCGGCTACGTCGAGTCCGGCTCGCGCATGCGGCAGCTCCGTTCGCCGTCGACCGCCGGCGCCGGCCAGCCCGAGGTCTTCGTCTGCCTGCCCCGCGGCTACGCCCAGAACCCCGACCAGCGCTACCCGTCTGTGTACATCTACGACGGCAAGGACGCCCTGGTGCGTGGCCGCTACGACGGCGCCCTGCAGCGGCTCGCCACCGCGCGCGAGATCCCCAGCGTCATTGGCGTCTTTATCGCCTCCCCGACCACCCCGCAAGAGCGCCTGGCCAGCTTCGCCGGCTTCGCCGACCCGCAGTATCCCGAGATAAAGCCCCTCGGCAGCGCCACCGCCAACCAGCTCCTCAGCGAGCTCGTGCCGCAGATCGACAAGACCTACAGGACCGCCGGGCCGCGGACGCTGCTCGGCATCGACATCGCCGGGCCTTACGGCTTCCTGCTCGCCTGGCAGGACGACCAGCACCGCTTCACCCGGCTCGCCAGCCAGTCCGGCCGCTTCGGCTGGGGCGACGAAAAGCTCGTCAACTCGCCGTACATCCGCGCCCTCGCCACCGATCGCAGCGCCGTCCTGGAGAAGCTGAGCTTCGACTACAGCGACAGCGATCCGCCGCAGGCGCAGGCGATGGTGCACGACGCGGTGCGGTCGATGCTCGCCCAGCCCGGCTACGCCGGCAAGGTCCAGGTCTTCCGCCAGGGCACCCCGGCGCAGTTCTGGGACGGCCTGCGCAGCCGCCTGGACGCGAGCCTGGTCTTCCTCCTCCATGACCTGGTAAAGAAGCCCTAGGCTGTGATATTAGGAGTTTGGCGTGCGCTGCGGCCGACCGGCTGCAGCCACCTGACTGCGTAGCTCAGTTGGATAGAGCAACTGTTTCCTAAACAGTAGGTCGCGCGTTCGAACCGCGCCGCGGTCACCGACGATCGATGGGAGGCTGGGGAGCACCTCGATCGAGCCTTGTGGGACACCAGGTGGGACACCTAATGCCCGGTCCGCCTGGACCGCGCCTGCTCAGCTCGCCACCACGATCCTGACCTTGGCCGCGGCCGGGCAGCCGGTCCCCGAGGTCCTGCTCGCCATGCTCGCCGATGGCGTGCTCGCGGCTCCCCTGCCCTCCCTCGCGCTGGCGGTCCGGGCTGGAGGCGAGCACCAGCTGGGCCGGGCGATCGAGCTGGCGGAGCTCGTATTAAGGCAAGAGTGTGCCGAAGGAGTCGAGAAGGACCTGGCAGCGACGAGGCGGTAGTGGCGGGTTTGGCGGCGAGAGGGCTTAGAAGGCTCTTTGACCGCTGCATCAGGTCGATTGACCTAATTTATCGGTCAATTGACCGTACTAGATAGTAAACTATCTCCATGCTCGACCGGCTGCTCGGAGAAACAGGCTCCCGCGTCCTCCTGTTCATCCACGCCCTGGGCGACGGCTATGCCCGGGAGATCGCAGCCAACTTCGAGCTGTCCCTCAGCTCTGTGCAGCACCAGCTGGCCAAGCTGGAGGAGGCAGGCGTACTCGTCAGCCGCCTCCGCGGCAACGTCCGGCTCTACCAGTTCAACCCCCGCTACGCCTTCCTGCGGGAGCTTCAGCAGCTCCTCGCCCGCGCCCTCGAATACATGCCCGAGGCGGACCGCAAGAGATACTATGAGCTCCGCACGCGGCCCCGCCGCGCCGGGAAGCCTCTGTGACCAGGATCTCGAGAGACATGTCCGTCGCCGACCTCGCCGCGCTCGTCTGCCAGCGCTTGGCCGACCACGGCATCGACGCCGTGCTCACGGGCGGCTCCGTCGTCACGATCTACTCAGATAACGAGTACGCGTCCGATGACCTCGACTTCATCAGCACCGCCCGGCAGAAACACATCGCCAACGCGATGGCGACCCTCGGGTTCAAGCCGGCCAAGGGGAAGCACTTCGAACACCCAGACACGGACCTGTACGTCGAGTTTCCCGCCCCGCCACTGGCCATCGGCAACGAGCCCGTCACCCACACCGCCGAGCAGCGCCGCGAAGGCAACGTGCTCAAGCTGCTCACACCGACCCAGTGCGTAATGGATCGGCTCGTCGCCTTTTTTCACTGGAACGACGCCCAAGCGCGCAGGCAGGCCCTGATGGTCGCCAGGCGCCACCCCATCGAGTGGGTGCAAGTCGAGCGCTGGTCCCGGGGGGAAGGGTGCCTGGAGCAGTACCTCGCCTTCCGCAAGGCGGTCTCCTCTGCCGAGCCTGCTTGATTGACGGGCCGGTGGCAGCCGCGTGGGCGAGAAGGGGCCAGCTCATGCTGCCCGACCCGTCTCTGTAACTACAGGTGGTAGAGGACCTGGTACTTAATCGACTCTTGGCGCGGTAGCGAGCAGATCTTTTCGATCTTGAAGTAGACGACGGAGTTATTGCTGTAGCTGCCCGAGCCGGAGGTCATCTTGACGAGCTCCGAGCCGGTGGCCATGACGCTCTGGGTCTTTTTGTCGGTGATGATCGTGCACTGGTAGCACTTGTCGGTGCCGCCGCCGCTGGTCGAGAACGTCACGTCGTAGTCGTTGACGCAGATCGTCCCGCCGTCGGCCTCGACGCGATAGAAGTCGGGCGCCGAGCCCACCTGGGAGTTGAACGCGCCGACGGGGGGATTCTGGTGCACGCGTGAGTCCGACAGGAGGAACGTGAAGAAGGCGTCGGAGCTCGTGTCGAAGCAGGACTTGTGGCCGCGGTCTTCGGAGTCGGCCTGGTTGTGACCGGGGGTGGCGGCGTGGGCCATCTCGCAGCCGTTTTGGGGGTCGTCGTCGACGTCGTAGTTCTCGCCGCGGCAGGTGAACTTGCAGGTCGGGCCCAGATCCTGACCGCACACTACGTCGGCGGTGGTCAGGCCCTGCCCGGGACAGCTGCAGGGGCCGTCCGGGCCGCCGAGGTCCGCCGGACTGCCTGGAAGGTCGGCGGTCTGCGGGCCCGGTCCCGTCTCCGAGCCGCCGCAGCCGGCCAGGGCCAGCCCGAGTGCGATTGCCAAACCAAGGGAGGGATTGCGGACGCGCATGCCCCCTATGGTGATCGCAGGGCCGATTCCTGACCAGACGATTCTGCGGTCGCGCAGAGCTCCGGCGGAGTGCGGCCGGTTGCAGAGCAAGGCGTCGCCGGTGGAGTCCGCGACCGTGATATAACCCCGGCTGCCGCCCCAACCAGAGACCGCCATGCCCGCCAAAGACCTGCTGTCGCCCCGGCGCGGATCGCTCCCAGCCGAGCTCCTCGCCGCGCGTCCCCAGACGCTGTCGCACCGCCCCCGGGCGCGCGCCGCGCCACGCTCCGCTGCCGACCGCCCGCGCCGACCGGCGGCGGTTGAGGTGCCCTGATGGCCGACCTCCGTCCTGCCGCGCCGACCAGCCCGCTCGCCGCCGCGCCGCCGCGCTGGCCGTTTGCGACGTACCGCCTGCTCACCGTCATGGCGTTGATGATCGGCTACATCGGCTACTACCTGTGTCGCGCCAACCTCGCCGCCGCCCACGGCTCGCTGCACCGCGAGCTCGGCCTCACCAATGAGCAGTTCGGGCAGCTCGTCAGCGTCGGCAACGCGGTGTACGCCGGGGGCAAGTTCATCGGCGCCGCGACCACCGACTCGGTCGGCGGCCGCCGCATCTTCTTCATCGGGCTGTTCGGCTCGGTCATCGCCACCGTCGGCTTCGGGGCCACCGGCGGCCTGGCCATGCTGCTTCTTTTCTGGGGTCTGAACCGCGCCTTCCAGTCGATCGGATGGGGCGGCCTGATGACGGTCCTGTCGCGGTGGTTTACCCCGGCGCAGTACGGCAGCGCGAGCGGCGCGCTCTCGGTCAGCTATCAGTTCGGGGGCGTGGTGGCGACGCTGTTCGCCGGCCTGCTGCTCAAGTTCGGCGCCGGCTGGCGGCTGTTGTTCTTCGGTCCGGCGCTGGCCCTGCTGGGCCTGGGCCTGGTCCTGTTGCCGCTCATCAAGGCGAGCCCGCTGGAGGTCGGCTACCCGCTGCCCAGCGACGACTCCAGCCAGCGGGCGGCGGGACCGGCGGGACCTGTGGGAGGCGACCGGCTGGCGCTCGGCAAGCGGCTGCGCCTGCTGCTTGGCAGCGGGCGGTTCCTCATCGTCTGCTGCCTGTCGCTCGTTTTGACGCTCCTGCGCGAGACGTTCAACAACTGGCTGCCCGCCTACTTCGCCCACCTCGGTGGCAGCGCCTACAGCGCGGTGTTCAAGTCGGCGCTGTTTCCCCTGCTCGGCTGCGTCGGCACGATCCTGGCGGGCTGGCTGTCGGACACCTACTTCCGCAACAACCGCGGGCCGATCCTCGCCGGCTTCCTCGCCGCGGCGGGCTGCGTGCTGATTGGCCTTGGCCACCCCGAGCCGGTCATCGCCTGGGCCCACCAGCGGCTCGGCGTCGACGGGGGCCTGGTCATCGCGGCGATGGTCGGGCTCATCGGGTTCTTCGTCCTCGCCCCGTACTCGATGGTCGGCGGCGGCGTGTTCGCCCTGGACTACGGCGGGCGCCAGGCCGCCGGCACCGCCGCCAACCTGCTCGACGGCGTCGGCTACACGGCCAGCATCTTCGCCGGCATCGGCGTCGGCAAGCTCTTGACCAGCGCCAGCGGCGACTGGCGTCCGGTGTTCTCGCTGATGACCTGGGCGGTGTTCGGCTGCGCGGGGCTCAGCGTCCTATTGAGCCTGCTTGGCCGGACCCGGCGCCAGCCGGAGTTCTGAAAGAAGAGGGATTCGTTGCAGCGCTCTCCTTACGACCTTGAAGCCGCGGCGCCGGGAGCCGACCTGCCGGACGAGCCCGCCGCGTCTCGGTACGACTCCGACACCCTGGAGCGACGCCGCGCCCGCTTCATCGCGACCGTCCTGCCCGTCGCCGAGTGGTTCAGCGCCCGCTACTTCCAGCTGCGCCACCAGGGCAGCGAGCACATCCCCAAAGGGCCCGTACTCTTCGTCGCCAACCACAACGGCGGCATCATGGGCCCGGACCTTATGTGTACGCTGCCGCTTTTGTGGCGACAGCTGGGCCCGGAGAGTCCGCTTTACGCGCTGGCGCACGATTTCGCGATGCGCCAGTTCACCCCGCTCGGCAGCCTGCTGCAGAAGGTCGGCGCCATCCGCGCCTGCCGCGAAAACGCCGAGCGGGTGCTGCGCCGCGGCGGCCAGGTGCTGGTCTACCCGGGCGGCGATCTGGAGGCCTACCGCAGCTTCCAGCGCCGCAACGAGATCGTGCTCCTGCCGCGCACCGGGTTTGTGAAGGTCGCCCGCGAGCTGCAGGTCCCGATCGTCCCCATCGTCGCCTACGGAGCCCACCGCAGCGCCTACATCTTCTCCGAAGGGGAGCGCATCGCCCGGCTTTTGCAGCTGCGCAAGTGGGCGCGGCTGGAGCGATTCCCCCTCGCCCTGGCGCTGCCCTGGGGCCTCGCCCTGGGGCCGTGGCTGCCCTACCTGCCGCTGCCGTTTCCCATCGCGCTGCGCGTCCTGCCCGCCGTGCACGTGCCGCCGGACGAGCCGGCAGAGCGCAGCGCCGCGCACATCCAATCGCTCATGCAGAGCGCGCTGTCCGAGATGGCGCAGTGAGGACGCGATGAGCCCGCCGCCCGAACATGGCCTGGCGCGGCTCGGCGGCGGCGTGGAGCTGGCCTACTCGATCCTCGGTCCGCAAAATCCCGCCGACGCGCCCCGGGACGCGCTGCCGCTGCTCTTGCACCGGCCGCTCGGCGGCTCGATGGCGCTGTGGGGCGAGTTCCGCCGGCGCCTCGCCGCGACCTATAGGGTCATCGCCTTCGACCCGCAGGGGGTCGGCCGCTCCAGCGATGTTCCCTTCTTTTATTCGACGCGGGAGATGGCGCGCGACGCGGTGGGCCTGCTCGACTACCTGGGGGTGGAGCAGGCGCACGTCTTCGGCCTGTCGCTCGGCGGGATGGTGGCGTCGTACATGGCGCTCGACGCCCCGCAGCGGGTCGGCCGCCTGGTGCTCGCCTCTACCCTGCCCCGGCAGTCGGCGATCTCTGCCCGCGCGCTCGGCCGCGGCCTGCGCCTCTTGCGCTGCCTCACCAAGTCCGGCGCGCAGGCCGAGGTGTGCCTGGTCGTGCACATCCTGTCGGCGCAGTTCCGCCACTCTCACCCCGAGCGCATCCGCGAGATCGAACGGCTCGTGCGAGCCGTGCCGGCCCGGCGGCGCAACCTGCTGGCGCTGGCCCTGGCAGCGGCGCGCCACAACGTCGAGCCCGCGCTGCAGGGGCTCGCCATCGAGACGCTCCTCTTGTTCGGCGAGCTCGATCCGATCGCGGGTCAGACCTCGCAGGCCGAGCTGCTGCACGACCTGCCGCGCTCGCGGCTGGAGGTGCTGGCCCGCGCCGGCCACGATCTGTCCCTGGAGCAGCCGCTCACCACCGCCGAGCGAGTCCTGGAGTTTCTGCGCGACGGAGTGTAGATCGTCGCCGCCCGGCGCGGTCCGCCGCTAGCCCGGAATCGCTTCCTGAGGGCCGCGCTGCAGAAAGTTGGCCAGCAGCTGCTTGCCGACCGGAGTCCCTATGGACTCGGGGTGAAACTGGATTCCTTCGATCGGGTAGGTGCGGTGGCGGACTCCCATGATGACCCCGTCCGCGGTGGTCGCCGTCACCACGAGACAGTCCGGGAGACTCGACGGATCGCCGACCAGCGAGTGGTAGCGCATGACCTCGATGC
>DAOMZC010000238.1:0-8149 GCA_035437965.1 Pseudomonadota bacterium | reverse complement strand
CGCCTACCAGCGCGCGCTGCGCCGCCACCCGGGCTCCTTCCGCGCCCACGCCAACCTCGCCATGGCGTACGGCCAGCTCGGGGCGCTCGAGGCGGCGCGCGCCCACCTGGCAGTCGCCCGCGCCCTGCAACCGGGCCACCCCAAGCTCGCCGAGATGGCGCAGCGCCTGGCCGAGCTGGCGTCCCCCTGACATGCCACGCCATGCCACGCCATGCCATGCCACGCATGCCACGCCATGCCACGCAATGCCACGCCGCGCCGCCTCGCCCGCCCAGCACCTGCGGTGGCTCTTCGGCGCCGCGACATCGCTGCGGCCGTGCAGCGTTTGAAGTTACAATGCTTTTATGACCGTATCCCCTTCCGCGGCGCGCGCCCAGGCGCTGTTTGACGAGCTGCTCGCCGACCCGGCCTACGCAAGCGGCGAGCGCCGCTTCCCCCGCCGCCTGTCGCGCGACGAGGCCGCCGACCTCGCCGAGGGACTGGCCGAGCAGGTCGAGCGCGGCTGCGAAGCGCGCGCCGACGTCGCCCGCAAGCAGAGCCTGCCGATCGTCTGCGCGGTCGGCTGCAACGGCTGCTGCGAAGAGCTGGTCCTTGTCTATCAGCCCGAGGCCATCGCGGTGACCCGCTGGCTCATGCGCCCCGAGAACCAGGCGGTCCGCGACGCGTTCCTCGCGGCCTATCCGGCGTGGAAGGCGGCGACCGGCAGCACGCCGGCGCAGATGGCGGACTGCAGCGTCAAGGGGGACCGCCCCGCCTACATGAAGCTGCACCTCGGCCACTGGCAGAAGCGGATCATGTGCGCGTTCAACCAGGGCGGCGCGTGCAGCATCTATCCGGTGCGACCGCTCACCTGCCGCAACGCTCACGCGGTCGAGACCTCGGCGCTGTGCTCGGGAGCAAACGACGGAAGCCGGCCGGCGCAGCGGCTGGAGTTCGCGCCGCTTGACGACTACCTGAGCAGTGCCAACAAGGCGCTGCGCGTCGCTCATCACGCGCTGGGAGAGGAAAGGAATCGTCCGGCCGCGCTCTGTGAAGCCGTGTATCACCAGCTCCAGGCGGTCCTCGCCGCCAGCAAGAAGCGCGGGCGCCGCGGTTAATGGGAGTGTCCGCGGTCCGCAAGTGGAACGATTCGAGCCACCGCTCTACGCCGAGCCGGCTCGATTCGAGCCGCCGACAGTCTGTCCCAACCTGTTCAGGAGTAGCTCGTAGGTAGAGCTGTCGGAGCGCTGAACCTATTTCACTCCATAGGCCTGCAGCCGCCGACGCAGCGCCATGCGGGAGATTCCCAGGGCAACCGCCGCGCGCGTCAGGTTGCTGCCGCACTGCTCGTACACGAGCAGGACCTGGCGGCGGATGCAGGCCTCCAGGTTGGTCTCTAGCGGAGCGCTCGCGAGCGGCGTCCCTTCGGCGGTCGTTTCGGGGGCTGGGCGACTGAGAGCCGGCAGCGGCGCCAGCGCCAGCTCGGCCGGCAGGTGGCGGCGGGAAATCTCCTGCCCCCGGCACAAGAGCAGGGCGCGCTCGATGACGTTGCGCAGCTCGCGCACGTTGCCCGGCCAGTGGTGGGCGACGAGCACGCTCATCGCGTCGGGGGAGATCCGCGGATCGGGATAGCCAAGGGGCACGCCGAGCAGGCGGCTGAAGTAAAGCGCCAGCTCCGGGATGTCGCTGCGGCGCTCGCGCAAGGGGGGCAGCGCGATCTCGAACACGCGCAGCCGGTGATACAGGTCGGCGCGGAACCGCCCGGCTGCGACCTGCGCCGCGAGGTCGCGGTTGGTGGCGCAGATGAGCCGCACATCCACGGACACATCGCGCTCCCCGCCCACCCGGCGGAACGGGTGGCCTTCCAGGACGCGCAGCAGCTTGGCCTGCAGATCCAGGGGCAGCTCGCCGATCTCGTCCAGGAACAGCGCCCCCGAGGCGGCCATCTCGAACAGCCCGCGTCGGCGCTGCTGCGCGCCGGTGAAGGCCCCCGCCTCGTGCCCGAAGAGCTCCGACTCGATGAGGTTCGGCGTCAGGCAGGCGGCATTGACGACCACGAACGGCTGCCGGCTGCGCGCGCTCAGGTGGTGCAGGAGCGTCGCCGCGACCTCCTTGCCGACGCCCGGCTCCCCGGTCAACAGCACCGTGGTGCGCGGCCCCTGCGCCGCCGCGCAGAGCAGATCCAGGGCGCGCTGCCACGCCGGCGAGCTACCAATGGGCAGCGCCAGGGTGCCGCTCCGCTGCGTCCCCTCCTCCGGTGACCGCCCCTGCGACGGGTAGAGGGTCCCCAGGCGCTGCCGGCGCCGGGCGTGCTGGATTGCGCTCTGCAGCGCCGCCTGCAGCTCGGCGGGCGCCGGCGGCTTGGCCAGGTAGTCGACAGCCCCGGCGCGCAGCGCCCGCACCACCGCGGCCGGGTCGTGATGGCTCGACAGGATGATGACCGGCAGCTCGGGCGCGTGCGCCGCCACCTCGGGCAGCAGACTGAAGCCGTCGCCGTCGGGCAGGAGCATGTCGAGCAGCATGACATCCGAGCCGTGGTCGCGCAGCGCGGCGCGGGCGGCGGCCACCGTACTGGCCTGCCGCACCTCATAGCCGGCCTGGGCGAGGTTGCTCGCCAGCGCCAGCATGAAAACCGGGTCGTCTTCGACTAGAAGGATGCGTGTCATAAAGACTCTGCGCCCGTGGGAGCGCGGCCGCTTGGGGAGAGCGGCCCTGCTACCATACCACCGCGGCCCGCAGGTGGACAGGCCATCTGACCTGAGCGGGCGATGTAGCCGCATTCTCGACGAGAGAGCTCAGCACTGAACTTGCATGGAGAGGAGTTCATCACCATGCAATACGAACTCCCACACCCCGCCTCCCGGCCGGCGGTGCCCGACCTTGAGCCCGTGCGCGTGCTCCTAGCGGAAGATGATCCGGTCAGCCAGCATGTAGTGTCCGTGCTGCTCGATCGCCTCGGCTACCAGCGAGACCTTGTCACCGACGGGCACGAGGCGCTCATCATCCTCACCCGGCGCTCGTACGACATCATCTTGCTCGATCTTTCCATGCCGAGCCTGGACGGCATCACGGTCGCCCAGCAGATTCGCGCCCGCGAGACCACCGGCGCCCGCCCGTACATCATCGCCATCAGCACCAGCAATGACAGCAAGTCGCGCGCCCGCTGCGTCGCCGCCGGGATGGACGCTTTCGTCGCCAAGCCGATCGCCCTGCACAGCCTGGATCTGGCCCTCCAGCAGGCGCTCCAGACCCGGCGAGCGGCTTCGGCCAAGCTCGCCGCTGAGGAGCATGCGGCGGTCGGGCCGACAGCGCCCCGCGGCAGCGCGGCGGAGCCTTCGGCGAGCGGCTCGGGACCGCGGATCCCGCCGCTGCGGCGGGCCGGCGAGGACTCCCGCCCGGGCGTGGTGACCGATGACGTCTCGGCCTATCTGACCAAAGGTCAAGGGTTTCTTGAGACGATGCGGGCCGCGAGTCTGGCCGGTGACCACGAGCTGCTCCGCCGCTCGGCTATGAGCTTGAAGGGAGTGGCGCGGCTGCTCGGCGCCTTCGAGCTGGCGACGCTCTGCGCCGAGATGGAGGCGGCGCCGTCCGCCTCGGCGCGCGCCCTCAGCGTGGAGGCGGTGCTGGAGATCGAGGCGCAGTTCAATCTGGTCCGGACCTCTGCGCGCTAGCTGCGCGGGCTGCTGGCGGTGAGCTGCTCGGCGGCTCGCAGCGCGGCGTGCAGGGTGCGCTCGAGCTCGCGCACGAGCGCCGCCACCGGCGAGTCGCCGCCGCGCAGTGCAGTCTCGAGCTGCGCCGCGACGGTCTCTAGCTGCTCCGCTCCGATCGTCGCCGCGGCGCCCTTTAGCGAGTGCACGATGCGGTAGGCCTCGGTGCGCCGCGCCGGCAGGACGGCGCGCAGCTTGTCTGCCGTATCGGCATAGGTCTGGATGAAGATGACGAGCAGCTGCCGGTAAAGCGTTCGATCACCCCGGATACGCTCAAGCGACATCTCCACCGCAAGGAGCGCCGACTCCGGCAGACCGCCGACGCGCTCGACGGCGGCCGGACCGGCCTCGGCCTTCATGGCGCCCACGCTCGGCGGCTCGGCCGTGCATCGCGCTCTGGGATCAGGATGGGACACGCCTTTCACTATCACAAGTATAAGTCCAAAGGTCCGGGTCCATGGTCGCCTTTCCTCTGATCCCCCCCGACGGGCTTACCTGGCCTGACAGCTCAAAAGGCGTACAGAAGGCTTACAGAAGGTGTACAGAAGGCGTACCGCAGGCGTACCGCAGGCGTACCGCAGGCGTACCGAAGGCGTACCGATCGGCAGCGCGCAGCAGGCGCCCGACTCCCTGGTGTGCTCGGCGAATCCGCGATACAATTTGGTCACGGATCACAATGAGCGAGCGATTTACGATCGGTGCGCATACCCTCATCATCGATGAGTATCGGCTCGAGCAGCAGCTGCGCGGCGACTTCCTGCTCGAACACGCCGTCGAGATGCTGGGGTTGATGGAGCAAGTGCTCGCCAAGCACGGGTTTGCCGTCACCTACGTAAGAGTCCTTGAGCCGGGCCGCCACCCTGGGGACGCGCGCCACTACACAGCGCAGTGGTATAAGCGCCTGATCCCCCGCGGCGCCTCGGCGATCGTCGGCGCGACGCCTGCCATGCGGCTCATCACCAGCCTCCTCATCCGCGCCGTGAACCTCCTTTATAAACAGAACAATCAAATCGCATTCTTCGAGCAAGAAGCCGAGGCGCGAGCGTGGCTTGAAGAACAAGTCATCCGCCTGCGCGCGACCCCCGCGACCTGACCTGTAATCGGTCCGTAATCGGTCCGTAATCGGTCTGTAATCGGTCCGTAATCGGTCTGTAATCGGTCCGTAATCGGCCGCCGCGGCGAGCCGGCCGCCTCAGCCGTCGCCATCGGGCGGCGGGGGACAGCTCAGCGGACTGTCGCCGCCGGCATCCGGCACGCACGGGACAAGCTGCCGCAGCGGCGGGTCTGGGAGTCCGTCCTCGCGGGTACAGAACAGCAGGCTCGCGCCGAGCAGCATCGTACAAAGGACTATCGCCAGCCGGGTCATGCGGCACCTCCCGCCGCGGCGCGCGACAACGGAATGGCGATGCGCAGGAACACCGAGCGCGGCGCCGCGTACGAGCTGCCGACAAAGCCGTTGCCGATGCGGAAGGCGTAGTGAGCATCGAGCAGGTTGATGACGTCGACCGCCACCCGCGGCCGCAGGGGCAGGTTCTCGAAGGCATACTGCAGCGTGACATCCAAGCGGACATGCTGCGGCACCGTCCCGTTGTTGTCAGGCCCGGTGCGCAGCCCGGAGCCGTACGAGAGGAGCGCGGTGAGCGACGCCGGACCCTGCTGCACCGTCGCGCCCAGGTTGGCCGTCACGGTCTGCACGTGATCCAGCGTCTGCCACTCCTGGCTGCTCAGCTGGTCTGCGGCGAACAGATACTTGGCCGACGAAATCCCCTGCCCCTGCGCGAGCTCCCACGAGAGGTTGCCGAACGCGCTCACCCCGCGGCTGAGCGAGAGCTCGAGCTTGGCCTCGGCCCCAAGGGCGCGACCGCGCTCGAAGTTGTAGTTGGCGATGAGGTTGGTCGAGCCGATGGCGACATCGTCCAGCTGATTCACCGCGTAGCGGCCCCACAGCACTCCCCCAAGCCGCAGCTGCTTGCGCACCCGCCCGTCCAGCCCCGCCTCCGCATACCCCGCAGTCTCTGCGTGCACATCGTAAGGGACCTGCATCCCGGCCGGCAGCACGCCCAACACGCGGGCCGCGTTGGCGGCATCCAGCACCGCGGGCGGCTGCCAGTTGAGACCGATGAACAGGTGGACGACCAGGTCTTGGATGAACGCGAAGCTGAGGCCAAGGCGCGGGCTCAGGCCGACCTGATCGCTGGTCTCGCCGCTGGTCAGAAGGACATGCTGCTCGTCGAGCCGCACGCCCAGGTTGAGGCTCAGCCGGCCGTAGTCCCAGCGGTCCTGGACATAGGCGCCAATCAGCAAGGCGCCTGTCCGGTCGGTCCCCGCGGTGATCTGCGCGGGGTCCACACCGCCCGCCGCCACGGCGTCGCGGCGTACGTACTGGATGTAATCGGTGGCGCCGAGCAGATAGTCTACCGCGAGTCCGGTCTTGATCTGGTGCTTGCCCTGCAGCACCGAGTAGTGGATGACCCCTCCCAGGTGCTCGGCGCGGCGGTCCACATCGCTGGCAAGCGAGCCCGGATCCGCGGTCGGTCCCAGGGCGTGCTCCGGATCAGAGGCCAGCGCGCCGAGCGAAAGCTTGTAATAAGGCGCGATCTGCAGGCGCCCGCGCTTGCCGAAGGAGTGCACCCACGAGGCGGTGACGAAGACCTCGTTCTCGGTCTCGGTGGCGTCGGTGTCGCGCGGCACGAACGGCGGCGAGCCGTTGCCGAACTCGTCGACCGGGCGGACGTAGCGCGGGCGCAGCGGGTCCAGGGCGGCGACCGTCGGATCGATGGGAATCTGGAAGAAGCTGTGGGCGTAGCTGCCGAAGATCTCCAGCCGGTCGGAGTCGCTGTGCTTCCAGTCCAGGCGGAAGAAGGCGCGCCCGGCGCGGCCGTCGTCATGCAGGATGGGAGTGACCGCGGGCGGATCGAGCGCGCGCTGCGACTGCTGGTAGCTGCCACCGACAAAGAAGCTGAACCGACCGACGGAGCGCGAGTAGTAGGCGCTCGGCTCGATGGTCTGGAATGAGCCGTAGCGAAATTGGACCTGGCCATCAGCGGTGGCCCCGCCCGACCGCGAGGCGATGTTGACCACCGCCGCCAGCCGATTCCCGAACTCGGCCGGCAGGCCGCCGGTGAGAATCTCGACGCTGTCGATGAGCCGCACCGGGATGGCCTGGGCGAACAGATTCCCTACCGAGTCCGGAATCGGAATGCCGTCGATCTGGTACTGCACGTTGGCGTGATTGCCGCGCGCGTAGACGTTGCCGAACGCGTCCTGGACAAAGCCGGCCTGGGTGCTCACGACGTCGGTGATCGCCAGGTCTTCGCCCTTGGGCAGGGCCTTGAGCGCCTCGCGGGTCAGCGTCGAGACGCTGCTTGCCGACTTGCTGGGCGCGGCGACTTTGGCCTCTTCGACGATGATGGCGCGCGCCTCCGGGCGGGCGCAGTAAAGCTCTGCGGTGACCGCCTCTGCCGAGCCGACGCGCAGGTGCTGGTGCGCGGTGAGGTGGCCGGGCGCCTTGGCCTCGATTACATACTCGCCGAGCGGGACATCGGTGAAGTCGAAAGACCCGTCGGCGGCGCTCTGGGTCGAGCGGACCACCTCGCTGCGCAGGTTGCGCAAGGTGACCGTGGCGCCGGGGATCGGCTGGATCAGATCATCGCTCACGCTGCCGCGGATGAGTCCATCCACCGTCGCCCAGGCAGTACGCTCCTTCAGCGCGCTCACGCCCAGGATAAGGATAATGATAAGGATGAGCAGACCCAGCGCCCGTACCCACGTCGGATACGACCTTCTTGATGTGAACATAGAGGTAGCTCCAAGGGCGGTCCCGGTCGCTTCCCGACCACGACCCCCCCCAACAAAGAAACCAGGCGCCGCGGAAGGCGGCCGCTGCAGCGGGAATCTCTACGCGGAGCCGACGGCGGGAGGCAGACCTCACCATCTGCCTGTTTTTCCACGAGGAATCCGGCCTGTCAACAGGCCAAGGGCCCTGCTTGTCCCTTGGAGAGCCGGGCCGGCCTGTGATAAAAACGGGCGATGAAGTTCGTCGCGCGCAGCGCTCACGGTGACCGGTCGGGCGCGGCCTGGGCGCGCAGCTCGGCCCGCGGGTCCTGCTGGTGGGCCGGGAGCCCCAGGTAGCATCGATGTCCGTCGAGATCGCCAACCCGGTCAAGCGGCTCATCCAGGCCGCGGTGCAGGCCGCGGTGCGCTTTGGCCATGGCGCGGTCACCGCAGATCACCTTCTGTATGCGCTGCTGAGCGAGAACGCCGCCGCGGCCCTGCTCGGGCGGTGCGGCTGCGATCTTGTGCACCTTGAGCGCGAGCTGCTGGAATACCTGGAGCTCCTTCCCGAGCAGTCAGGCCGCGGGCTGCGCGACCCGCGGTCCGATGCCACCTTCAAGCGCGTCCTGGAGACCGCGGCGCTGCGGGCGCTGCGGGCGAACAAGCCGCTCATCGAGATCGCCGACCTG
>DAOMZC010000237.1:0-8159 GCA_035437965.1 Pseudomonadota bacterium | reverse complement strand
CGCGGTCTTCCTCGCCTCGGACGCCGGCCGCTTCATCACCGGCCAGACGCTGGTCATCGACGGCGGCAGCCTGGGCGACGGCTTCTAGGTCACGGCCCAGGCTGCTAGGCGGCGGGTCGGCCCGGACCGACGCGGAAGGTGTAGCGGCCGACCTCCTGGTCGTTGAGGAAGACCGTCGCCTGGTGGTCGCCCGCCGACCAGCCGGTCTCGGGCAGGAAGTACAGCGAGAACTTCTGATCCTTCTGGTTCTGGGTCAGGTGGATGGACTGGGTCATCCCCTGGCCGCCGCGGTCCCACTGCACGCTGAGGTGGCTGCCCTTGCCGAGGTCGCCGCGCATGACCAGGTAGACCGGCTGATTGAAGGCAAACTGCGCCGGCGCCGGCAGCGGGTCGTGCGTCGGGGTCGCCCCGCCGGTCAGCACCACCGCGGCGATGCGCGACTGCAGCGCGTCGGCCGGCGGGACGATGCTGACGCCGTAGCGGCCGAGCGGCTGCGGCGCCGACTGCTCGTCGGGCTTGAAGTAGAAGGCGAACACGTACTGGTCGCTGATGATGCGCGCCTCGGGCTCCCAGTAAGTCCCCAGGAACACCGGCGAGCGGCTGCGCGCGGCGGCCGGCACCTGGGCGAAGTCGGCGAGCACGGCGCGCACCTGCGGGGTGTCCTTGTGCAGCACCTCAAAGAGCAAAAAGCCCTTGTGCGGCAGGTTCGCAAGGGCCAGCGAGATATACAGCTTCTCGTCGGTGACTTCGAAGGTGCCGCGGCCCGCGGCGTCCACCTGCGCCGGCTGCGCGGGTTCCTGGTTGGGGGTCAGGCTCTTGGCAAAGGTCGCCTTGACGATCTTGAGTCCTTCCGACATGCGGGCCTCCGATCCGAGGGGTAAAGACAGCGCTGCACCCTTATCGTACCTCCAACTATATCCGGAGCGGAGCCGGTTATTCAGCGGGTGAAGGGGCGGGGCCTAGGCGGGGCGCTGCTGGCTGAGCAGGGCGAAGCCGATCAGCTTGTACAGGGCGCGGGCGCCGACGTTGGCGTCCCACTCGTCGGCGGGGTCGGGGCCGGGGGCGACCTCGGTCAGATCGAAGCCGACGATGCGGCGGCCCGAGCGGACCACCGCCTGCAGCAGCGACAGCGCCTCGTTCCAGCGCAGGCCGCCGGGAACCGGGGTGCCGGTGTGCGGGCACAGCGCCGGATCGAGCCCGTCGATGTCGAAGCTGACGTAGACCAGCTGCGGCAGCTCGGCGACGATGCGGTCGCACAGCGCGAGCCAGGGGACGCCGGCGTCCCGCTCGTCGGCGAGCTCGGCGTCGAAGAACGGGCGGATGCGTCCGCCGCTGGCGGCGATGAGCTCGACCTCCTCGGCGCAGACATCGCGCAGGCCGACCTGCACCAGGCGCGCCACCGCCGGCAGCTGGGTGACGACGTTGTGCATGATCGAGGCGTGCGACTGGCTGAACCCCTCGTAGCTGTCGCGCAGATCGGCGTGCGCGTCGATGTGCAGGACGCCGAGCCCCGGGTGGCGGCGGGCCACCGCCTTCATGGCCCCGAGCGGCACCGAGTGATCGCCGCCGAGCACCCCGACGAGCTTGCCGGCCGCGAGCAGGCCCTCGACGGTGGCAGTGACCCACCGCTCGAGGTCTTCCTGGATCTGGTTGACCCGCCGCAGCTGCGCCTGCAGGACCTGCCCCTCGGCGGTAGACTCGTCGAAGGCGCCGCCGACCGCGATGATCGGATCGGCGGCGGCGCGCGCCTCGGCGTTCCACGCCTGCACCTGCGCGTCCGCGGGCAGGAGGTGGATGCCGGCGGCATAGGGCCGCCCGGTCTGCCGATCAAATAGATCGACCTGGTGGCTGGCGCGCCGGATCGCCGCCGGCCCGTCCGCGGTCCCCCGCTTGTACGAGGTGGTCGCGTCAAACGGCACCGGCACGATCACCACCTTGGCCGACTCGACCGAGTCGTCAAGGCCGAACAGGCCGGAGTCGGGCGCCGCCGCCGCGCTGGCGTCAAAGTCAGGGCTGGCCACGGCGTCCCCCCTCACGGAGTGGCCGCGGCGCTGACTGCTTGCGCCGCCGCGCCAAAAGACATTCGCTGACGACAAAGACCTTTTTCATGGCGGCCCGCAGGGTAGCTCAGGCCCCGCCGGCGCACCAGGCCCCACGGCCTTTCATCGGCTGCCGCCCTGGCAACAAAACCCTTAAAACCATTGCCCAATCTCGTGTAATTTGATAACCCACGTGAAACAAAAATCGCGCGGCAGGCATGCGCCCTGGGGTTTTCTCACCCTGGAGCTTGTACAGAGATGCCCGCGTCGCGCCGAGATCTAGCTCAACTGCAAGAGGCACTCTGCTATGGAAGTCGGCAAACTGAACGCGCAAGTACGTCCCAACACGGGCACCGGCACCGCCACCAAGCTGCGGGAGAAGGGCCAGATTCCGGCCATCTGCTACGGCGGCGGCCAGGACCCCATCACCCTGCAGATCAACCCGGCGGATCTCCTTAAGTCGCTGGATCCGGTCAAGGGCCGCAACACCCTTTTGCACCTGCACATCGAAGGGCAGGCGAAGCCCACGGCGGTGATGCTCAAGGACACCCAGCGCGACAAGCTGCGCGGGGAGCTCATCCACGCCGACTTCCTCCGCGTCGCCACCGACAAGGCGGTGCGCGCCGTGGTGCCGCTGTCGCTGACCGGCAAGGCTGCCGGCGTCAAGGATGGCGGTACCCTGCACCAGGTCTACCGCACCCTGGTCGTCTCGTGCGTGCCGGGCAAGATCCCGACCAACATCGAGCTCGACGTGAGTGCCCTCGGCATCGGCCAGGCGGTGCACGTCAGCGACATGAAGCTGCCCGAGGGCGTGACCGCGACGCTCGCGGCCAACACGACCCTGTGCGTCGTCACCGCGCCCAAGGCCGAGAAGGCCGAGGCGGCGGCGACCGGTGAGGCGGCGGCGGCGACCGGTGAGGCGGCGGCGGCCGGCGGTGACAAGGCGGCGTCGGCCAAGACCCCGGCCCCGGCGGCCAAGGGCGGCGACAAGGCGGCGGCCAAGCCGGCGCCGGCCGCCAAGAAGTAGCCAGCTCTGGGGTAGGGGGCTCGAGGGTGCCCGCGGCGCGGCCTGCTTGCAGGTCGCAGCCCGGGCCGGGCCCCGATCTGTGGCAACTTGGTTGACCGAGAGCTGCACTGATGTCGTGGTTAGTCGTAGGGCTCGGCAACCCGGGCTCCGAGTATGCCCAGAGCCGACACAACATCGGCTTCCTCGCCGTCGATCTGCTGCTCAGCCGCTGGGGCGTAGGCCGTGGCGCCGGGCGCAGCAAGTTCGGCAGCGAGCTGTTTGCGGCCGAGCACGGCGGGCAGAAGATCCAGCTCCAGAAGCCCATGGAGTACATGAACGTCTCCGGTGGCCCGGTGCAGCGGGCGCTGGCCTTTTTCCGCATCGAGCTCGATCACCTGATCGTCGTCCACGACGACATCGACCTGGAGTTCGGGCGGGTCAAGGTCAAGCAGGGCGGCGGCCACGGCGGCCACAACGGGCTGCGCTCGATCTCGCAGGCGATCGGCAGTGAGTACCTGCGGGTGCGCGGCGGCGTCGGTCGGCCCGGCGGTGGCTCGCCCGGCAAGCAAGACGGCAAGCAGGACGGCAAGCAAGATCGAGTAGTCGGCCACGTGCTCGGCAGCTTCGGGCGCGGCGAGCAGGCGGCCCTTGGGGTCCAGCTGGCGTTCATGGCCGACGCCATCGAGGCGATCATCGACCGCGGCATCACCTACGCCATGAACCACTATAACGTCGTCGCCCCGCCCTAAGTGCTTCGCCCCACTGGCCTAAAAGCGCGAAACCACAAAAGCAATCCTTGACCCGGCCGGTGTGGCTGTGGTGAGAATGTGCCCCACGTCCTCGCTCCCGAGCCTGCTCGGGGGCTCTTACGATCCAGGAGGAAAGAATGACCTTGCAAGTATCCATGCGCGACGAGCCCGGCACGAAGCGCGAGTACGAGACGATCTTCATCTTGCGGCCGGACACCAACCAGGAAGGCATCACCCTGGTCAACACCAAGGTCCGCCAGGTGATCGACTCGATGAGCGGCAAGACGCTCAAGCTCGACAACTGGGGGAAGCGCAAGCTCGCCTACGAGATCAAGAAGCAGCTCAAGGGCATCTATATGTACTGGCAGTACCTGGGTACGAGCGGCATGGTCGAGGAGATCGAGCGCAACCTGCGCATGCTCGACACCGTCATCCGCTACTACACAGTTCGCGTCGACGAAGACGTCGTGCCCGATGCGCGGCCGACGACTGTCGATGAAGAGACGTTCACCAAAGCCGCGAGCACCATTCCCGATGAGGAAGAGCTGGTCACCGGCGCCGTCACCTCGCGCTTCCGCGACGACGACGACGACGATGATGAGTTTGACCCCGACCTGGAAGAGGCGGCGCTGGCCGTCGGCACCGAGAAGCCAGAGGAATAAGCCATGTCGATGGACTTTGATGACGCCCCGCGGGGCGGTAAGGGTAAGCCCGGCGATCGGGGAGACAAGAAGTCGGGGCCCGGTGGGGCCGGCGGCACGGGCATGCGCAAGCGCGGCTTTACGCGCCGCAAGGTCTGTCGGTTCTGCGCCGACAAGACCCTGACGATTGACTACAAGGACTCGCAGCTGCTCAAGTACTTCATCACCGACCGCGGCAAGATCATCCCGCGCCGGATTTCGGGCAACTGCGCCAAGCACCAGCGGAAGGTCGCGCTGTCGATTCGGCGCTCGCGCATGATCGCGCTCATGCCCTACACCGTGACGGGCCAGTAAGCGCCAAGCGAACGCACAGGAGATTATAGATGCGGATCATTTTGCGCGAAGACGTGGCCAGCCTCGGGAAGAGCGGTGACCTGGTCACGGTGAAGGACGGCTACGGTCGCAACTACCTCTTGCCGCAGGGCCTGGGGATGCTCGCCACCGAGCACAACGTCAAACAGATCGAGCACCAGAAGAAGGTCATCGCGGCGCGGACCGCCAAGCTGACCAAGGATGCGCAGAGCGTCGCCGACAAGCTCGGCGGCCTGACGCTCAAGATTGCTCGCCAGGCCGGGGAGGGTGGCAAGCTCTTTGGCTCGGTGAGCACCCGCGACATCGAGGAGGCCGCCGCCGGGCTCGGGGTGACGATCGACCGCCGCAAGGTGGTGATCGCCGACCCGATCAAGCTCCTCGGCGAGTACACCGTCGAGGTCAAGATGGGGCAGGGCGTCGTCGGCAAGCTCAAGGTCGTGGTCGAAGAGGCCAAGGCCAGCTAGTTGAAGGCTGCATAGCGGGCGAGCTTTTCGCCTGGATGCTTGAAGGGCCGGAGAGGCGACTCTCGGGCCCTTTTTGTTTTCCCGTCCCCGAGCACCGGGCGGGGTTGTAGAATCGCTGCGCCGTCCACAACCGCCCGCCGGCGCGGACGGCTCGCGGCGGAAGGCGCCCGACTGCCGGCCTACGGCTCACGCTCTTTGGGAGGCCCCATGCTCGGTCTGATGCAAGAGACTCCGCTGCTCATCTCATCGCTGATTGAGTACGCAGCGCGCTACCACGGCGAGACCTCGGTCCTCACCCGCAACCTGCAAGGCAAGCTCCATCCTAGCAACTGGCGTGAGATCCACAGCCGTGCCAAGCGGCTGGCCAAGGCGCTCTTGGCGCTGGGCGTGCGGCCGGGCGATCGGGTCGCGACGATGGCGGTCAACACCCACCGCCACCTGGAGCTCTACTACGCGGTCTCCGGCATCGGCGCCGTCCTGCACACGGTGAACCCGCGCCTGTTCCCCGAGCAGCTGGAGTACATCGTAAACCACGCCGAGGATCGCGTGCTGCTGTTCGACGTGCCGTTCGTGCCGCTTGTAAAGGCGCTGCGGCCGGCCGTGCGGACGGTCGAGAAGTGGATCCTCCTCGACGACGCCGCGCACGCGCCGGCCGACTTCGCCGACCTTTTGACCTACGAGCAGCTGCTGGCCCAGCAGGACGACGACTTCACCTGGCCGACCTTCCCCGAGAACACCGCGGCTTCGCTCTGCTACACCTCGGGCACCACCGGCAATCCCAAGGGCGTGCTTTACAGCCACCGCTCGACCGTGCTGCACGCCATGGCGACGTGCGCCGCCGACTCGCTGGGCTTCTCCAGCCGCGAGAGCATCCTGCTTATCGTGCCGCTGTTTCACGCCTGCGGCTGGGGCGTGCCCTACACCGCGGCGATGTGCGGCGCGGCGCTGGTCCTTCCCGGGGCGGCGCTCGACGGGGCGAGCCTGTGCGAGCTGCTCCAGCTCGGCGAGTGCACGCTGTCGATGGGCGTGCCCACGGTGTGGCTGAACTTTTTGGCCTACATCGATCAGCACAAGCTGCAGCCGCCGCGGTGGCTCAAGAAGGTGCTCATCGGCGGCTCGGCGGCGCCGCGGGCGCTCATCGAGCGCATGCAGAACGAGCTCGGTCTAGAGGTCGTGCACCTGTGGGGCATGACCGAGACCAGCCCCGTGGGCACCTGCGCCTCGCTGCCGCACCGGCTGAGTGGCCTTGGCAGCGAAGACAAGCTGCGCCTGCAGCTCAAGCAGGGCCGCGCCTTCTACGGCGTCGAGCTGAAGATCACAGATGACGACGGACGCGAGCTGCCCCGCGACGGCAAGGCCTTCGGCATGGTCAAGGTGCGCGGCCCGTGGGTGGCGCGCAGCTACTACCGCGGCGAGGGCGGCGAGATCCTCGACGAAGACGGCTTCTTCGCGACCGGCGATGTGGCGACCCTGGACGGCGATGGCTACATGCAGATCACCGATCGCGCCAAGGACGTCATAAAGTCGGGCGGCGAGTGGATCTCGTCCATCGATCTGGAGAACGCCGCCCTGGGCCATCCGGCGGTGCACGAGGCGGCGGTGATCGGCATCCAGCACCCGGTGTGGCAGGAGCGCCCGCTTCTGGTCGTGGTCCGCAAGCCCGGCGCCGAGGTGAGCCCCGCCGAGCTCCTCGCCCTGCTCGCCAAAAAAGTCGCCCGCTGGTGGCTGCCCGACGACGTGCTCTTTGTAAACGAGCTGCCGCACACCGCCACCGGCAAGCTGCACAAGCTGAAGCTGCGCGAGCAGCTGAAGGACTACAAGCTCCCACCGGTGCAGTACGTGCGCGAGTGAACCGGAGCGGGTCCTGTCACCTGCGGCACCCCACCGCTAAGCGCGGCGGGGACCCCGCCTCCGGCGCCACCCACTCCTAAGTGAAGATTACGGGTTCAGCTGGGACGCAGCTTAGGTTGCGCGCGGTCGCCTAGACCGGCCGCTCGCTGACCACGGCGCGGACGATCGAGGTGAGCCCGTCCAGGCCCAGGCTCTTCTGCACCACCGCCCGCACCCCCAGCTGGCGCAGCAGCGCGCGATCGCCGCGGGTGCTGCGCGTCGACAGCACGACCACCGGCAGATCCGTGGTCGTCTCCTGGCCGCGCAGCGTCGCGCAGACCTCGACGCCGTTGAGCTTGGGCAGCGCCAGATCCATGATGACCAGGCCGAGCGACTGCCGCTGCGCCTCCTGCACCACCTGCTCGCCGTCGGTGACCATGATCACCTCGGCGTCCGGCGCCGCCGCCTCGACGCACATCCGCAGCTGATCGAGCACCAGCGGGTCCTCGTCGGCAACCAGCACCCGCTGCGGCGACTTGCGCAGGGTCTTTCGGTGCGCCGCGATGAGCGCCGCCATCAGATCGTCGCACGACTGGAAGCGCTGGTTCGGATCGCGCGCCACCGCCCGCAGCACCGCCTGATCGAAGATCTCGGGCAGATCCGGCCGGAAGATCGACGGCGGCATCGGATCTTCCTCCTGGTGCTTGCGCAGCACGTCGGCGACCTCGCCGCTGGGGAACGGCAGCTTGCCGGCCATCAGCTCGTAGATGCTCATGCCCAGGGCGTAGACATCGCAGCGCCGCGCCTCCTCGGGGGTGCGCGGGCGGTGCTTGATCTGCTCGGGCGCCAGGTAGTCGGGGGTGCCGATGATGTGGGTGCCCGAGCCGCGCGAGTCGGTCGACTTGGCGAGGCCGAAGTCCATGAGGATAGCGCGCGGCCCGGGGGCGACCATGACGTTGGCCGGCTTTATATCGCGGTGGATGATGCCCGCCGCGTGCACCACCTGCACCGCGCGGCACAGCTGCAGCGCCAGGCTGACCGCCAGATCGATGGGGATC